>JAQWNM010000008.1 GCA_029268615.1 SAR86 cluster bacterium
AAATTTACCATTTACCTTAAACCACCCCACTCCTGATTATGCATGTTTAAAAAAAGCTAGCGATATGCCAAAAATAAATTATCCAAAGCCTGATGGAGTATATTCATTTGATAAGTTATCATCTGTATATCTTTCGAACACCAATCATGAAGAAGATCAACCATGTCATCTAGTTCTAAAAGATCCTGACATACCTATTTCTAAAAATCTTCCAATCTATGATGAGCCTGCACAAAGGTATTGCCCAGCAGGAGTTTATGAGGTAATTGAGGAAGAGACTGGACCTAGATTTCAGATTAATGCTCAGAATTGCGTACACTGTAAAACTTGTGATATAAAAGATCCTTCACAAAATATTACTTGGATTACTCCGGAAGGTTCTGGCGGTCCTAATTATCCAAACATGTAACATTTAATCTTTAATCTTCGTGCCTTCTAAATTAAAGAAAGAGCCTGCACTCCATATGCCATAATTATCAGTATTATTTATCTTTTCATGTTTCCCAAGATCAATTAACTTGTAGTAGATATTTCTGCTTATAAGGCCTTCTAGATTAGATCTAACAACAACATAAGGAGATGGCTCTTGTTTTTTATTAATAACTACTCTGAGGGGATTCTCGGCACTTAATTGAAAAATATCATCTGTATTAGTTTTAAAATAAATATTCTGATTTTTTCCTGAGTTATTAACTTCAAAATCAACTATAAGAAAAGGCTTATCTTCGACATCTAATCTAATTTTTTCAACTGGAGTTACTAAATAATAATGACCATCTTCATCAAATCTTAGAACTTTACTAAAAAGCCTCACCATTCTTTCCCTTCCAATTGGAGAATTCATAAAGAACCATTGCCCCTCTCTAGAAATCCTCATATCTACATTAGCGCAAATAGGTGGATTCCATAAATGAACCGGAGGAATCCCATCTTCTTTGATATTAGTAATAGATTCAAAAATACTTGCTGGACTAATTTTATTCATAAAGGTAATTTAAAAAATAGAATTTGAATAGAAATAAAAACTAATATTACTCCCGTTATTCTTTCTAAAGAAGGCATAATTTTTTTAAATTTCTCAATATTACTGGATACATCAGTTAAATAGGAAATAAAACTAAACCAAATAAAAGTAGCTACTGCCATATACAACCCGGAAAAGATCTTTAGCTCCAAGGGAACTGTATTATCCAGAATTGCGTATATTGTTATAAAAAAGAGGAAAGCTTTAGGGTTGAATAAATTAACAATAAAACCATTCAAAAATGCTTTGAACTTACTTACAGACGATCTTGATATTGAAATATTGATTTCTGTTACTTGGGATCTATTAAACATTGATCTAAAACCAAGTATCGCTAGATATAAAGAAGCTACTAATTTAAAAATAAAAAAAAGAGAAGGTTGGTAGATTATAAAAAAACTTATTCCCAATAAAGCTATAGTTACATGAACTAATATTCCAGTTCCAATACCCATAGCAGTCCATATTCCTGAGACTCTTCCATATTTTAAAGACTGCCTCATTATTAACGCAAAATCAGGTCCTGGACTAGCTACTGCAAATAAATGCATAAACGCTATTTTGATAAAAAATTCCATATATTTATAAGATAAATTCAGGTTCTACTTCTAAAGAAAGTTTATATTTTTTTAAAACACTTTCTTTAATTTTCTTTACTAGATCTGTAATCTTATTAATAGACACGCCACTATCGGTTATTAATACCAAAGAATGCTTTTTTGATATAGATACACCGTTGCTTTCATAGCCCTTCCATCCTTCTTGTTCTAATAAATATCCGGCAGAAATCTTATATTGTTTTCCTTCTTTAAAAAAAGGGATGTTTTCATTTATTTTTAATAATTCTTTTAACATTTTTTTACCAACGATAGGGTTCTTAAAAAAACTTCCTACATTAGGTGTAGACAAGGGATCTGGCAATAAAGAAGATCTTAATGAAATAACAGCCATACAAACTTCCATAGATGAAGCCAAACTAGGATCAATATTATTTTTTAGTAAATAACTATTTAAATTAGAATAGCTAGTAGTCGGCGAATCTTTAGTATCTAATTTAAGATTTATATCTGTTATAAATAATTGCTTATTTCGTTTAAAAATACTATCTCTATAACCAAAACAACAATCCTCATTGGTTAACATTAAACTATTAGAGTTACTTAAATCGATAGCATTGACACTTATTAATTTTGAGGATAGCTCAACTCCATAAGCTCCAATATTTTGTACTGGAGAAGCTCCTACCGTGCCAGGAATTAATGATAGATTTTCTAATCCATACAGTTTATTTTGAAGTGTCCAAAGTACAGAATGATGCCAATTCTCGCCCGAGGATATAAGTACTTTATTACTAACTATTTTTTTTCCAATTAAATTATTTTTAACTACTAAATAATCTAACTTTCTTGGTAAAACTATGTTTGTTCCTCCACCCAGAGGAAAGATTGGTAAATTAATAGATCTAGCATAATCAATAGCTTCAAGTAAATCTTCTATGGACTCAATACAGCAATATCTCCTAGCTGAAGAGTGCAAACTAAGTGAATTTAAGTTTTGTAAAGAGAAATTTTTTTTAAATTCCATAACTTTCAATTATCTTTTCAGCAAGAATTATGTCTTCAGGTGTATCTATTCCTAAATGTATTTCATTGCTTGAAGATTCACCAAAAATATTTTTATTCGCGTCCAATGCTCTAAGTTGCTCTAGTTTTAGAAATTTTTCATTTATAGAAGGTTGTAGTTTTACATATTCATTTAAAAAATTTACTCTATAAGAATAAATACCTAAATGTATACCAAGGTTTGTTTTATTATTGATTCTGTCTATTTTATCTCGAGAAAAATTGACGACTTTAGAATTAGCATCTAATAACACTTTAACCCTATTTTTATTTGATATATCTGATTCTAATAAATTTAAGGTATAGAGAGTGCCCATATCAGCACTCTTATAGACGTCTAATAAATTTGCTACTTTATTTATGTCTTCTGGAAGCGTGAAGGGCTCATCACCCTGCAGATTAACTACTATTTGTTGGTCATCTAATTTTAAAAGAGATGCGGCTTCTGCCACTCTATCTGTACCAGTTTGATGATCAGTATCAGTCATAATAGATTTAGCATTAATATCTTTGCAATGAGTTGCAATCAGATCACTATCTGTAACGACATAAACTTTATCAGCTTTACTTAAAATAGCTTTTTCATGGACTCTTTGAATGAGGGTCTTTCCTTTTATATTTAATAATGGCTTATTAGGGAGTCTTGATGATTTAAGTCTAGCTGGGATAAGGACGATAAAAGACATTTAATCTAGATTTTCATCTATTAAAATTTTTCTTGCTTCTTCTGGTAACATAATTGGAATACCATCTTCAATTTTATAAGCTAACATAGACTCAAAACAAAGTAATTCATCTCCTTTAAGTAGAAGTTTACCTTTAGAAACTGGGCAAACTAATATTTCTAATAAATCGTCGTCAATTTTATTTGTCATTCATTTTTTAAATTGTTCGTTAAGTTTGTTATAAATTCTTCTGGGAGGCGAGCATTTATTTTAAAATACCATAAATTCTTTAAAGGCATATTTAAACATCTTACTGCATCTTTTTCAGTCATTATTATTGGATAATCATCATCAAAAATAAGATCATCTAATTTGTATTCATAATGATCAGAAAAGGTATGTTTTATTAGATTAAATCCTTGATCTTCTAGAGTTTTAAAAAACATTTCTGGATTACCTATTCCAGCAATTGCATGTGCATTTTTTGACAAAGGCCAATTTATAAAAGGAAATCTTTGACCATCATGAATTCTTTCCCACTCAGAAGGCTCATATTTCATTATATAGTCAGAAGAAAATTTCTTTTCTTCCCATTTTTGATGTGTACTTATAATAAAATTAACATCGGAAAGCCTTTCTATAGGTTCTCTTAAAGGGCCAGCTGGAATAGTAAGTCCATTTCCAAGACCTCTCAATCCATCGATCATCGCAATCTCTATATCTCTATTTAAATTATAATGTTGCAGTCCATCATCACTGATAATTACATCACAATCTGTTTCATTTAATAATTGAGTAATTACTTTAAGCCTATTTGGACCAACATAAACAGGCAAAGAAGTGTTCTTAAATATCAGTACCGGTTCATCTCCTGCCATATCGGAATCAATTTCATTAGTAACTTTTAATGGGTATTTTTTTGATCTACCACCATACCCTCTACTAATTATCCCTGGTTTATATCCTATTGATTTTAATGTATTTGCTAGAGAAATCACCATGGACGTTTTGCCTGTTCCTCCTAAAGATATATTTCCTACTACAATAACAGGCACATGAGATTTATAGATTTTATTGATATTTTTCTTAAATAAATTTCTTCGGTATTTACTAATGGTCCTTGTTATTAAAGAAAGGGGCCACAGCAGCCATAACCATGATTTTTTTTCTATCCAAGCCCTTTCAAGGAAACTAATTTTACTTTTAGGTGTTTCATCGGAGCGAAAAACTGTAATATCATTCCGGTCTGGAATTATTTGTTTAGTCTTTTCATCTATAAATTGATTTGCGTGAAGATCTGCATATGCACCTTTTGCACCTAATAATTCTGAATGTGTTCCTTGTTCAATTATTTTGCCTTCATCTAGTACAATTATAAGATTAGCCTTCTCTACAGTAGATAATCTATGAGCAATTATTAAAGTTGTTCTATCCTTGCTTACCTCTTCAATTGCCTCCTGAATAAACTTCTCTGACTCAGAATCTAGAGCCGATGTAGCTTCATCTAATATTAAAATAGGAGAGTCTTTTAATATTGCCCTTGCAATAGCAATTCTTTGTCTTTGACCTCCTGATAGTAATACTCCATCGTCTCCCACCATGGTTTCGTAACCATCAGGCATAGCTCTTATAAAGTCATCTGCATTTGCTCTTTTAGCTGCATTAATAATTTCTTCATGCTGTCCATCTATGGAACCATAATTTATATTTTTAGTAACAGTGTCATTAAAGAGTGTAATATTTTGTCCTACTATGGATATATGAGATCTGAGGTTCTGAATAGTGAAATCATTTATAGGTGTATTATCAATTAAAATCTCACCTTCATAATTCTGATAAAAACGTGGTATCAGATTCACTAATGTTGTTTTTCCAGCTCCCGATTTGCCAACCAAGGCAATTGTTTGACCTTTATGGATATTTAAATCAATATTCTTTAGAACATTCTTTGACAAGCCATCGGCTCCTTCATAAGAAAAAGAGACATTTTTAAATGATATTTCGCCGTTAATATTTTCTAACTCTACTTTTCCATTATCTTCTTCATCATCTTCATCTAATTGATTAAAAATATCTTCAGCAGCTGCCAACCCTTTTTGTATCTGACTATTTATTTCTGATAATTGCCTTACTGGTCTTGCTAACATTCCGGCAGCACCAAAAAAAGCGATGAAGGTTCCTGAGCTCATCACATTTATTACAGAAGAATCTAATGCAAGCCATGTAATGATTGCTAGTCCAGTAGATACAAAGATCTGTATTAAAGGAGAAGAAGCATAGTTTGTAGCTTCAAGTTTTAAGTTTTGACGTTTATTATTTTCACTTGCTTCGGTGAATCTATTATCTTCATAGATTTCACCTCCGAAAGCCTTTACCTCTTTATATGCATTGATAGTTTCTGAAGCTACATGAGTAACATCACCCATAGAATTTTGTATTCTAGTACTTATTTTTCTCAGACGCCTTGCAGCTATACTAACTACTAATGCTATAAAAGGCGCTGTAATTAAAAGCACAACTGTTAATTCCCAATTTAAAAATAATAAATATGCAATCAATCCTAATACTAATAAACCTTCTCTAAAAATAACCTTAATAGCATTGGTGGCTGCTCCTGTAACCTGAACCACATTAAATGTTATTCTTGAAATAAGATGACCAGATGATTGTTGGTCAAAATAACTACTTGGTAATACCATAATCTTTTTAAAAAGGTCAGTTCTTAAGTCATGAACTAATTTATTAGAAATTAGGGCCATTAAATAGTTTCCTATAAAAAAACCTATACCTCTAAACATAGCTATAACAACTAGAGCTGAAGGCAATAAAATTCTGTATTCATCATTTGGAGAATTAACAAAATCAATCACTTGTTTAAGCCATTCTGCTGCTGCAACTTGGGAAGCAGCTAATATAATGAAGCCTAAAGTACTAATTAAGAAAAGAGGTATATAAGGTATGACATATGAAAGAAGCCTAGAATAGGTCTTTACGCCACTAGTAGAATTACCTTTTTTTATACTCACAGTTTTATATTATAGGAAAAATTTAGAAATTCAGAATTTTGCTGTTTATATATTATTCATCCAAAGAAATAATTCTATCTAACCTATTTGCTAAATTAAGATCATGTGTGGCAATCACCAAAGACATTGAATTCTGATCAGATAGACTCATGATAAGATCGAGTATTTTTTCAGAGTTATATTTATCTAAATCTCCAGTAGGTTCATCCATAATCAAACAGGATGGTTTATTTATAAGGGCCCTTACTACAGCAACCCTTTGCCTCTCTCCTCCTGAAAGTTCTCCAGGGATATGAAATAATCTTTTTTCTAAGCCTACTTGAGAAAGTAGATCTCTAGAGAGCTCTAGAGAATCTTCTTTGTTATATTTTGCATTTATAAATAAAGGCATAGCTGCATTTTCTAAAGAATTATATTCAGGAAGTAAATGATGAAATTGATATACAAAACCAAACTCCTCATTCCTTAAGGAGGCTTTCTGGTTTGAACTAAGTTCATTTAACAGCTGTCCTTTAAATTTAATAGAACCAGAAGTAGGTGGATCTAAAGCTCCTAGAATGTGCAAAAGAGATGATTTACCAGAACCAGATTGTCCTATTATAGCTATTGACTCATTATTCATAATGCTTAAATTAAAATTTAAAAGGACCTTTACTTCATTCAAACCTTCCTTAAAGACTTTCGAAATTTGATTTAGTTCAAATATTTTTTCATTCATATCTCAAAACCTCTGCAGGCTCAAGCTTAGAAGCTAAATTTGCAGGATAAAGCGAACTTACTATAGCTAATAAAAAAGAGATAAGACAAATCACTATTATCCAAGTGGGCCTTAAATCTATAGGAAAATAATTAATAAAATAAGCATCCAGAAGATGCATGCCAAGAGATTCTTCTAAGAAATTTATTATTGTTCCTAGATTCAGAGTAAATAATAAACCAAGCAATAAACCAGATAATGTCCCTACAAAACCTACTATTGCTCCAAAAAAAATGAATACCCTACCCAAAGATGCTCTTGTGGCACCTAATGTTAAAAGGATTGCTATTTGAGACTTTTTTTCATTAATTATCATAACTAAAGTTGAAACTAAATTAAAAGCTGCCACTAAAATAATTGTAAAAAGTAAAAGGGAAACTAAAAATTTTTCCATTTGAATTGCCTTAAATAATGTTCCATATGAATTTGTCCAATCGTTAGAAGTGTAGGTTTGATCATTTAGTTGATTTATTAATTTCACGTCCTCTTTTATTTGCCTCTTTGCAATAAAAAGATCTGAATATTTAATTCTTAGACCATGCACCTTATCTTCAGTACGTAATAATTTTGAAGCTTTATTTAGATTTATAAATACGAAACTTTGGTCAATTTCAGGAGAGCCTATACTAAAGATTGTAGAAACTTTAAATCTCTTTGTCCTAGGAAAAGTTCCTAATAGGCCCATAGTAGTATCTGGGACTAATAAGTTTACAAAATCTCCTATGTTAACTCTCAGTTGCATAGCAAGAATATCACCTATTGCAATATTATATTCTTGATCATTTAAACTATCCCAATTACCAACTATTATATGATTTGGTATTGTAGAAACAGTCCTTTCTAGATCTGGATGTACTCCGTAAACTATTACGCCCTTCAATTGATCACTAGAATTTATTAAGCCTTGTGTTTCTATAAAAGGACTAGACCCTAGTATAAGTACTTGCTGATCAGTTTTTTTGATTAGATCTTTCCAGTCATCTATGAAAGGTTGTCCTTGAATGTTAGCATGTGGAATTGCTTGTAGAACCCTTTGCTTTAGTTCTTTCTCAAATCCATTCATAACTGAAGTTACGAGTATCAAAACTGTAACTCCAAGTGTTATGCCAACAAATGACATTATTGAAGTAAAAGATAAAAATCCTCGACGTTTACTCCTGAAATATCTAAAAGCAATACTTAAAGATAGTAAATTCATTGGTTAAGTTTTATAACTCTTTACTTTTAGATGTTTTTTTATAAGGAGGAACAAAACCTGCTAATTTATTAAGATTTATCTTTGATTGCCTATAAGTAGCTTTTGCATGACTAAATTCTTTAAATCCATCGAAACCATGATAAGAACCCATGCCGCTTGGACCAACACCTCCAAAAGGTAAATCTTCCATGGTTATATGTGATATGACATCATTTAATGTAACTCCGCCTGAGGTGGTAGAATTTATAACCAAATTCTGTTCAGAATTGTCATCACCGAAATAATATAAACCTAATGGCCGATCTTTAGAATTAACATAAGAAATGGCCTCTGAAACGTTATCGTAAGTTTTAACGGGTAAAATAGGACCAAATATTTCCTCTTGCATTATAGACATATCATCAGTTGGATTTAAAACTAAAGTAGGAGGTATCTTGTAATGAGCTTGTTGACTAAAATCTTCATCTCCCGGATTGATCTCTACAATGTCTGCTCCTTTTTCTTTTGCATCTTCTACATGTTTCAGGATCCTGTCATAATGTTTTTCATTTATGACTGAAGTATAGTCATTATTATCTTTAAGAGTTGGATACATTTTTGTGACAACATTAACGCTTTCCTCTACAAATTGATCTAAATCATCTTTAGCAATTAGTGCATAATCAGGTGCTAAACATATTTGCCCTGCATTCATTGCTTTACCTTGCATAACTCTTTGGGCAACTTCTGGTATATCAGTACCCTTGCCAATAATAACCGGGGACTTTCCACCAAGTTCAAGAGTCAATGGAACAAGATTTTCTGAAGCTGCTCTCATAACATGCTTAGCTATTTCCGTGCCGCCCGTAAATAACAAATGATCAAATGGCAGTGCGCTAAAACTTGCTCCAACGCTAGGATCTCCTGTAAATACAGAAATTTCTGTTTCGTCGAAATACTTATTGAACATTATTTTAGTTAATTCAGATGATGCCGGGGTGTACTCAGAAGGCTTGAGCATTATTCTATTTCCAGCAGCAATTGCTCCTGCCATAGGTGCAATTGCTAGTTGAAAAGGAAAATTCCATGGACTTATAATACCCACTACACCTTTTGGTTGATATTTAATCCAAGCTTTTGCTCCCAAAAGTCTTAAAAGAGATCCTAGTGGGGCAATAGCAGCTTTCCTAGATTCAACTTTCATCCATTTCTTTAAATTCTTTTTAGCATGTTTAATAGGGCCAACAACGGTCTCGATCTCTGTTATTGAGGACATCACCGGATCTCTATTACCAAAATCTTCTTGAAGAACTTTTATAATTTCATCTTTATGTTCCTGCACCATTGCTGTGCAGCGATCTAATCTGTCTGTTCTTAATTTATAGTCAGGTGCCCCTTCTTCTATATTCAATTTTTTTTGGGCCTCTAAAACCCTAATCATTTCACTCATTATCTATACCTTTAATTATTTTAGACAGATCTCTTTGCTTTGTCCTTTTCGTTAGTTGCCTTGATATTTCCTTTAATAGCTTCCCAATCTTCATCTTTTAATGAAGATAGATGAGAAAAAGTTCCCCCTGTTAGATATTGGCCACCATCTATAGCAATAGTTTGGCCTGTTAGATAATCACACCCATCAGACATTAAAAATGTTGCTAAATTACCTAGTTCTTCCATTTCTCCAACTCGATCCATAGGATTACCTGGAAGAGAATTATTTGTTTCACCTAAACCCGAATTCCCATCACCGGTATCAGGAGATAACCTGGCCCATGCTCCTTCCGTAGGAAATGGTCCAGGAGCTATAGCATTAACTCTTATACCTCTTGATCCCCACTCTACAGCTAATGATTTAGTCATGCCATGAACAGCTGTTTTAGACATAGTGGAAGGAGTAACATATGCAGAGCCTGTCCAGACCCAAGTTGCTAAAATAGATATGATGCTCCCTGGCCTGTTTAGCTCTAACCATCTTTTACCGACAGAATGTGTGACATAGAAGGTTCCATGAAAAACAATGCTTGCTATAGCATCAAAACCTCTATGTGAGAGGTCTTCTGTTCTACTTATAAAATTACCGGCTGCATTATTAATTAAACCATCGAGCGGAGCCTCTTCGAAGATATTATTTATTACATCATCTACATCTTGAGCCCCACGAATATCTAAACCATAGAATTTAACAATTCCACCGGTCTCTTCCATAAGTTCTTTTGAAGTATTCTCTAAAATCTCTTCTCTTCTGCCACATATAATTACTTCGGCTCCGTATTTTAGTAAGTAACGTGCCATCTCCTTACCTAGGCCTGTTCCTCCTCCTGTTATAAGTATTCTTTTTCCTTTTAATAAATTATCTTTATACATATTTTTTTAATCCTTAAATATTAACCTAAATGAACCCCTCCATCTAAAGGTATTGTTGCACCTGTAATATATGAACTTGCTTTTGAAGCCATAAATAATGAAGTAGCCATCATATCATCTTCTGTTCCATGCCTTCCAATTGGAGTACCCTGACCTGCCCTATCTAGGAAAGAAACTCCATCACCGGTATCAAACTCCGTCATTTTACTTGGAAAAGGACCTGGTGAAATAGTATTGATATTTATATTGTCTTTAGCAAATTCCTTAGCAAGCACTCTAGTTAAATGATGGATAGCAGCTTTACTTGCATTGTATGCATAAGCTCCAAGAGATGAACCTAAAACTGCAGCAGGAGAACCTATATTTATTATTCTAGAAGGATCCTCCTTTGAGCCAGAAATCTTTAGAAGAGGATGAAGTTCTTTTATCAAATGAAAAGGTGAGCCTACATTAACTTTCATAACCATATCCCACTTATCTATTGGATAATCCTTTAACGTTGAACCCCAAGTCTTTCCAGCATTATTTACGAGTATGTCTAACTTATCTTCTTTTAATTTAAAGCTTTCAGCGAGACTAATAACCCCTTCTTGATTTGATAAATCTGTAGGTATGGATTCACAAGTACCATCTTTCGATAATTCTTTAGCAATAGATTCACAAACTTCTCCGTCTCTAGAAGAGATATATACTTTTGCTCCAGACTTGACAAAAGCCTTAGCTATCATTAAACCCACCCCTCTGCTGCCACCAGTTACAATAGCAACCTTGCCTTTTACTGAAAAAATATTATCCATATTATTTTAAAAAAGTTTTATTCTAGCACTTATTTAGAAGGAGTATAAAAACAAGGTGTATTTGTTCTGACTAATTTATTAAATAACTTTTATCTCTAATCCACTTATGTCTTTTATTAAATAGAATATATATAAAGGCTATTAACATAAGAAAACTAGAAAGAAAATAAGGATAAGAACTATTAACAGAGTACAAGGGCATACTTAAAAAAGGAGAAAGAATATGTCCCAGTGGTATCACCATAGACATAAAGCCATTGGCTAATCCTTGCTTTCCTTGCCCTACAGAAATAGATAGAGAAGAAGACAAACCAGGTCCTAGCATCCCTGCTCCTAGACCATAAATAGATAATGCCAAGTAAATAGAAAATAAACTTTCAGAATAAGCAATTAACAATAAACCACCTGAAATTAGTATAGACCCAGTTCTAATTAGATAACCAGGTTGAACCTTAAATCTATCAGCGATTAAAAGTTGTCCAAATAGGTAACCTGCGCCCATAATCATAAAACCTAAGCTGGAGTAGAAAATGAAATCTCCTGAATTTTGGTAGATAACATCCTGAAAATAAAAAGATGAAGTTTGTACCAAAGTAGCATTAGCTATGCCATACATTCCAGCAATTAAAATAAATGGAAAAACTTTTTTATCAAAGAAAGAAATATTGGAAATTGATTCTGAGAAATGGTTAGTTTTCTTGATATCAGGAAGGAAAAAAATTAAAGAGCCAGCTAAAATAGCTAAAAGAGAAAATAAATAGAAAGGCAAGTTATAGCTAATAAGAAGCAGGAATCCAGCTATGCCCGGACCTATTATTCTGCCCGCTGAAAACCCTGAATCAAATCTTGCAAATGCTCTACTTCTTTCTTCTATAGAGGTTATATCAGCAATCCAACCTCCGCAGGCTGGCCTAGTAGCACTGCCAAATAAACCGTTGATAGTCCTTGATAAAATGAGCAACATAAATAGTAACAATCCAGAAATATATCCTGAATTTCCTAAAGATATACATACACTAAAAAGGCATAGAGATATAGCAAATCCAAATAAGCCAATTAATACAACTCTTTTTCTTCCAACAGAATCACTTAGATTGCCCCAATAGGGACTAAAGATCATCCAGGCAATAGCGGAAGATGAAAAAATTAAACCTATTTGTATTTCGCTTAAGCCTAGATCTCTTGCAGCCGGCGGAACAGTAATAAAGATGATAGATTGACCAGCACCTACACAAAGTAGAGCCAATGCAAGAATCCAAATAGTTTTGGGTAAAGAATCTTTATTACTCATATACTAGATATAAACAATTAATTTTCTTATCTCTTAAATTGATTAATATAAATTCAAAAAAATAATTTATTGCATGAGCCCATTCATCTTCATATTTTTGACCACTTTCTAATCTATTAAATAAATTACAATTACTTAGGGAAAAAATTAAACTATTATCTACATCTAAGTATTTTAATAACGATCTAACCTTATCGGTTTTTTCTTCTCTAATTAAAGGAGTATCTTTTTTTACTTGCTTTAGTGCTCTAAAAAAAACTTCCTGAAAAAATTCCTTTTTAAGTTCATTAAAATTAACTGGGTCAATATTTTTTATAAGAAATGGGCCATGATAACCATTACTGGAGCTAGTAAAGTGATCAAACATTACTTCCTGATAATATGAAGAGTTTATTAAGAATTGAAATAATACAAGTGCATTAATATCACCTACAAAGTCTTGAATATTTAAAGAAATTAGCCTTAATTTTCCAAGATCATGAAGTCTAAGATTAAAACGATATTCTTCAGAAAAAAGATATGGAGATTGTAGATTTAATACAGAATTATCTTTATCAGTCACCAATCTTCCTTATGCCTACTAACTTCCTTATTTCTTGAATCAAGGGCTCACTAACTTGTATGGCTTTTTCTGCTCCAGAAGTTAAAGCTCCTTCTAAATACTGTTTGTCATCTATTAATTTATTGTACTCTTTTCTATAGTTGGACAAATTATCATCCAGAAGTTGAAACAATAATTCTTTTGCTTCGCCCCAAGAAATCCCGTTTTCATACTGCTTACTAAGATTATTAAGATCTTCCTTTGAGGAGAAGTGAGAATAAAGATTAAATATTGTACAGCTTTTAGGGTCTTTAGGCTCCCCTGGTTTTAAAGAATTAGTTTTGATTTTCATGACTTTTTTTCTTAACGTATTTGAGTCTAAAAAAATAGAAATTTCATTCCCATAACTCTTGCTCATTTTCTGACCATCCAATCCCAGTAAAATACCTTTATTTTTTTGAATCCTTGCCTCGGGCAGATTAAAAATTTTTTGGTAATGATGATTAAATTTTGTAGCAACATCTCTAGCAATTTCAACATGCTGAATTTGATCTTGACCTACTGGAATTATATTTGCATTAAACATTAAAATATCAGAAGCCATTAAAATTGGATAATTGAATAAACCCATATTAATATTTTTATCGGGATACTTCTGATTATTCTTATCAACCGCCGCTTTATATGCATGAGCTCTGTTAAGTAGGCCTTTCTCAGTAACACAACTTAGAATCCAATTAAGCTCCATAATATGTGGAATATCAGATTGACGGTAAAAAGTAGTCTTCTTCAAATCTAGACCGCATGCCAGCCAACATGCTGCCATTTCTATTGATGAATGATGAGTCGTGATAGGGTCTTGCGACTTAATTAATGAATGATAATCAGCTAAGAATAAAAAGGAATCTACATCCTTATTATTGCTTTCATTTATGGCGGGAAGTATAGCGCCACAAAGATTTCCAATGTGAGGCCTGCCGCTAGTAGTTATGCCTGTTAGAACTCTTAATCTTGCCATTAAAATATACCTGTTTTCTATATTACAAAAAAACCTTGAAAGAATAGAAGTTTACCTTATGATTCACAAGATTATTTTTTAAATTGGATTATGTCACTACTTATCACATTAACTCCAGACTTAGTTTTAAATAAAAGTCTGTCACATTATGTTAATTTGTTAAAAAAAGAAACTTCTAAAGCTGCAAATTTGTTTTGGTATAAAAGTTCAGATTACTTGGTAACATTAAATTTCGTTGCACATATTGAACCGGAACAATCTCAAGAATTAATAACTATCCTTAATGATAAATTACCTGGAATTGGAAAAATTAGCTTAAATATAAATCACATTAATTACTTCCCCAATGAAAAAGGAAGAACATTAGTAGCTTATTTAGATTCTTCAACAAAACTTAAATCTTTGCATCATACTGTATCTCAATCCTTAGGAATTGTAGGATTTGACAATGATTTAAGGAACTATAGGCCTCATATAAGCCTTGTAGGCTTTAAGAAAGATGAAGATAAATTAAATGAATTACCAGAGTATGAATATTCAAATAAAATAATTTATGAATCTATAGATGTATTTAAAGTCTCTTTTGAAGGAAAACAAAGAATTATCGAAAGAATAGAAAGAATTAACTTACAAAATTAAGTTAACCAGTATTGAGCGAAGTAGAAGGGATCTGCGTTGGCAAACGCTTTATCAACTATAACCTAAATAGTTGATAGGTGGCTGACTTTCGTCGATCTTGTCACCCTTCTTCTTCTGTCCATATCCTACCTAATTCGGGTCTCGAGTTCCGATTTATTTCAGAAATAGCTTAAGAATTATCTTAACAATATTCACGCTAAATGCAAGAAGCGATACAATTATCAGTGTTTAAAATTACAAATTAACTTGGTAATTAGAAATTAAATTTTATAGATTAAAATTATCAATATAATCTATTGATTCTTCAGGTGAATTGGCTATGCAAAGTCTTTTTAGGGCACCTTCTGGCAGAAAACCAGATTTTATAGTTTGAATTATAAAATTGTATAATGGTTCATAATATTTAGATATATTGAGTAATACTATGGGCTTAGAGTGAATGCCTAGATGATTCCAAGTTAATGACTCAAAAAGCTCATCTAAAGTCCCCACTCCGCCAGGTAAACAAATAATTCCATCAGAGACATTAAACATAATTTCTTTCCTTTGGTGCATAGAATCAACAATAATTAGTTCACTTAAGTTTTTATGACCTACTTCAATTTCTTCTAATTGTTTAGTAATTACTCCTGTCACTAGACCGTCATAAGCTAATACTGAGTCTGCTATAATCCCCATAAGGCCTTTTCTTCCGCCGCCATAGACTAATTTTTTTTTAGACGTTGCTATTATTTTTCCTAATTCTTCGGCATTTTTTGCAAAGGCTAATTCGGAGCCTAAGTTTGATCCTGCAAAAACACATATATTTTTCATATTGTTCATTTCACGGTAATTATTCTTTAATTTATAGTAATATCATAGTCTGAAAGATATAAAATGCTTCAAAAATTAACAATCGATATAGTTTCCGATATAGTCTGTCCATGGTGCGTAGTAGGCTATAAGAATTTAAAAGTAGCGCAAAGATTTCTAAAAAAAGAAATCACTTTGGAAATTAACTGGAGGCCCTACCAGCTACATCCTGAAATTCCACCAGAAGGAATTGATAAGAAATTATTCTTTAAAAATAAAAATCATTTTAACTCTCCACCTAGAGACAATAGTAAGCATTTAATAAAAGAAGGCCTGAACCATGGTTTTATCTTTAATTTTAAGAAACCTAAATTAGTACCAAATACGTTGCAATCTCATAGATTAATAGAGTTAACTAAAGATTTAGAACTAAAAAGTAATTTAGCTGAGTCTTTATTTACTCATCATTTTACTCATGGCACCAATATTAGCTCAAAGGAAGAGCTATTTAAGATAGCCAAAGAAATAGGCATAGAACAGAGTCTATTAGATAAGTTTATGAATACTGATGATGGGCTGGAAACAGTAATCAAAGAAGAAAGGTCTTATAGAGAAAGAGATATTAGCGGTGTTCCTACTTTCATAATCAATGATCAATACCTATTGCAAGGAGCGCAACATCATGAAACTGTTTTATCCTTTTTGAGGCGTATAAAAATCAAAGTAGAAAACAAAAATCGTGAGTTTAATTAGTGTAAGGCTGTCCTGGTTGGTGATGATAAACGACGAAGTATTTTATAGGGCCAATTGACTTACCGCTGTGAATTTTATTCTTCGGCTCTAACCAAGAATCTCCTGCTTTATATAAAGTTTTTTCCCCCTCTATATCTACTTCTACTTGACCAGATATAAGATAAACAGTGCCTAAATAGGGATGAGTATGTTGAGGAATAAGCACTCCTCCATCCGACTCTTTGAACTGTATAGTCATATTTAATTCATCTGTTAGGCTTACTTCCTGACTGAAAAGCGTATTAATAGAAGTATCTGCAAAAGATAACAAAGGACATATAGTGAATAACAAGAAATTTTTTTTCATAATTTTATTTAAATAGAACAACAATGCTACTAAATTAGAACAATATATTTAGAATATAGAAAATCTTAATAAAGATTAAAGATGAATGACACAATTATTAAATAAAAAATTATTAGATGCTGCATTAATAAATAAGAAATTTTTTCCTTTTATTCATGTAAATAATATTTTTCTGCATATGGAGCGGTCAAAAGACCTATTAAAAGATTTTCCAAACATTAATCAAGGGGGAAGTTTTAATCTTTCATCTGATAATAAAAATAGTCTACATGCTCTAGTAGAAGATTTCGAGAGTGATGAAATAAAAAAAATATTAGAAAAAAAGTTTTCTATTAACCTTAATGATTCAATAGTAGTGCCTACATTAAGAGGTTATTCTAGAAGTAAAGATGGAAATATTCATTCAGATTCAAAGTCTAAAATACTAACTATTTTGATATATTTGAATAAAACTTGGGATCATAAAAATGGCTTATTAAGACTACTAAAGTCCAGAGATAATCTAGATGACTATATTATTGAGATCCCTGCTTATTTAGGGAATATGGTCATTTTTAAAGTAACTAATAATTGTTGGCATGGATATAAAAGTTTTGAAGGTAAACGAAGGTCTATCCAAATAAATTATGTTCGCAAGAGTTCGCAAAGAGTTCATCTATTAAGACATTCTATAAGTTCTTTTTTTAAAAAACTTAAGTCATGAAAGTTCTGTTAATTAAGCTATCTTCTATGGGTGATTTAATGCATGCATTTCCTGCGATCAGCGAAGCTTCTAGCCACTACCCAGATATACAGTTTGACTGGGTAGTAGATACCAATTTTGGCGAAGTACCGTCTTGGCACCCCAATGTTAGAAATATTCTAATTAGTAATCATAGAAATTGGAAAAAACAGCTTTTTAGCATATCTTCCCTAAAGGAGCTTAAGATTCTAAAAAATGAAATAAATGCTGAAGCATATGATTTTGTTATTGATATGCAAAATAATATTAAAAGTGCTTTCATCTCATACCTTTATAAAGGTGAGGTTTTTGGCATGGATAAAAATAGTGTAAGAGAATACCCTGCTCATTGGGCTTATAGCAAGTCAACTTCAATATCAAAAGAATTGCATGCAATACAAAGACAAAATATCTTAATGTCCAGAGCTCTTGAGTATAAACCCAATAAAGAAAATTTTAATTATGGCGTTGATAAAACAAAATTTACTAAGCCAAAAATTGAAATCCCTGAAGAATTTGTCGTGATAGTTCAAAATGCTAGTTGGCATACTAAATTATGGTCTAAAGATAACTGGAGAGATTTAATTCTATATATAGAGAAATTAGGTTTTAGGTCACTTTTACCTTCCGGAAATCTACAAGAATTAGACAGAGCTACAGAGATCACCAGAAAAACAAATGCCATAGCTCTTGATCTAATGTCGTTGAATGAAATTAGTTATATAATTAATGAAGCAAAATTTTGCGTATGTTCTGACACAGGATTAGCCCACCTATCAGCATTAGTTGGCACTCCATCAATCACTCTATATGGGCCAACAAATAAAGATTTAATAGGTACTATGGGAGCAAATCAATATCACGTAGTTGGTGAAAACAAAAAAATGGAAAATATCTTATTGAAAGATATTATTAAAAAAATAGATCTACTAGGATTAGCCAATCTTTAGATTAATTTAAAGTATCCATAAGAAGGATCATCCTTATTAGTTCCACCTATTGCTCCTCCCGATCTCAAACTATCTACTAACTCCCCCGAAGGAATGGCAGATTCTAAAGCATAGTCTGCTATCACTTTTCTATACAAAAATTGCCACCCTTTGGTAGTTTTTGTATATTTATCAAGATAGCGACTTCCTGTGCTTAAATTAACATCTTTGCCCATAGAATCTTTCATTATATGAACATTAAGTGTGTATACTTCGCCTTCTGCATAAGAGTTATTATCCGGATCTAGTTCAATGAGATGATTAAAAATCTGATGAGAGGTATGGGTGGTCTGCTTTAAAGCCTCTTTTACCCAAGTAACATAATCTTCCCCTGATCCTTTAAACATTCCACCGTGGTGATCTTCAGAACCTTTAGAATATAATTGACTAAGCAACTTGAAGTCTCTTCTATCAATAGCCCGACTATACTTACAAACAAGTTGCTGTATTTCTAATATAGATTTTAGGCCTTCATTTGTCATATGTTGCTTAATTAATTAGTGGAACTGTTAACTTTCTTTAATAGGATGACTGGAATTACTCTCTTTGTTTTTTCTCTATACTGAGAAAACATAGGCATTTTTTCTTCCATCTTTTTATAAAGATCAGTGCGTAGAGGTTCGTCCGTAATTTGAGCAATAGCTTGAAATTTCTCATCACCTACTTCAACTTCAACATTGGGATATGCTTTAAGATTGTAGAACCAAGGCGGATTCTGTTCAGCTCCTGCCATAGATGCTATAACCACTATGTCATCCCCTTCTTCACTATATGCCAAAGGATTTAAGCGAGATTTACCAGACTTAGCTCCTGTGGTCGCTAATAAGAGCAAAGGAATTCCTGAAAATGGTTCACCTACTATTCCATGGTTTTTACGGAATTCTTGTATAATTTTTTTATTAAATTTTGTAGTCTCGTTATCTGTCATAATCTTTTTCTATCTACAATATATATTAATTGAAAATTAATGAAGTGGATATATGCAAATGAAATATCTCAGATTATGAATTTCTCAGAAGAGGATTGTGGGGAAAGTATGGGAATATTAATCCAAGCTAATCTGGTGAGTTAGGGTTCTTAATAAACGGTTAGCCGTCTATGGTCAATGGGCAGAGTTGTACAGCACCTATAGTTATTGCTTTTGTTCCTGATACACACGAGTAATAGCAGATTTTATTCATTCCACTAGTCGTTTCATTTTCAAGGAAACACACTGCTGCACTAGCAGTCATTGAGTAAAGTAAAGCGATTACTGACACTATTTTTAGTTTTTTCATTCTTTCATCTTAACTCAATACCTCAGATCAGAAAAATTTTATCCAACACGAATCCAACAATATCTAAAAATAGTTAGGTAAAGGGAGCAAAAATAAATGAAGCTATATTCACTAATAGTCTTAATTTATAGAGATTTATTCACATGATAGAAACACAGATATCTTATTTAAGCCTGCATTTCATGTAATGCGGCGGATAGTGAGGGATTCGAACCCCCGAAGGGTTTCCCCTTGCCGGTTTTCAAGACCGGTGCATTCAACCAGACTCTGCCAACTATCCTCTAAAAAAGAGAATTCTATCACATCTTTTCATTCGTTTTAGGCAAAAGGTCTTCTCTAATAAGAGGCCAAAATATTTCTTCTTTCCAAGGAAGTCTAGGGGAAATTGGCAGACCATAATTAGCCTGTCTAGCATTAGGTATCTTTGCAGTACCAAAGAAGGTGTCAAAAAAGAAAACTGAAATTGCATAGTTACCATTGGGATGTGCATTATCTCCAAAAGCATGATGGGCATGATGTGTATCTGGTAAAGTTATATATCTCTCTATGACTTTCCAAAAATGCTCTGAAGAAGGAAATCTTTTCCTTAAATAAAGATCCCATCTAAAAGATGTGTGAGTTGCAGCATTAATAAAATAAGTAATTAAGACAGCTAATATAAATGGTCCCCCTAAGCCAAAATAGACTGCAAAGGCTCCTGTCCAAGTATGAGGAAGTAAGATAACCCAAAAAATATTATATCTATAAAGAACACCAATATTTAAATCTTCAGCGCTATGATGAGTTCTATGAACTTTCCAAAGCCAACGCCATTCATGAGCTTTCCTATGAACCCAGTAATGCATAAACTCATTAGTAAAAAAGAGAACTAAAAAAGCAGGAAGAAATGGTATTGATGATAAATAACCAGCATAGTCTGAAAAAAAAGTTACTGTAATATACCCTAACAATCCTCCTAATAAGGAACCAGAAATAATCGTTTGAGATAAAAACCCTGCAATTGTAAAGAAAAAATCTTTTATAGGGACACGTGACCTTGAAAGTCTTCCAGATAAAAATTCAAGAAGGTAAAGCACAGGAAAAGTACCAAATATAATAATTACCGCTATAGATTTAGGTTCCATAAAAAAAATATACTACGGATTCATTATTATTTCTATATAAAGATTTAGCTAGATACGCTAATATTATCGCTGTTTTTATAGAATCTAAATTTGCTTTTTAAAATTAATGCAATATTTATGTCCAATCTAGCCCAAAGCCATATTTCAAAATTTCTAACTGAAGATTTGATAAAAGGTCATCAGAAAAAACTATCAGCAGGTGCACCGCCGAAAGACATCGTTGATAAACTCTCTTCGTCTATTGTTAAAAACTTGTCATTAAATAATTCTACTTTAATCGCTCATTATTATACTGATCCATGGATTCAAAAGTTAGCAGAAGAAACCGGAGGGATGGTAGGAGACTCTCTTGAAATGGCAAAATTTGGATACAAAAGTAAAGCCAATAATCTCATAGTAGTTGGAGTAAAATTTATGGCAGAAACAGCCAAGATTTTAAGCCCGAACAAATCAGTATTTGTACCTACCAAGGATGCTACATGCTCTTTAGATTTAGGTTGTCCTGAAAATAAATTTAAGGAATTCATCTCAAAACATCCTGATAGAGAAGTTGTCGTATATGCAAATACTTCTGCAAAGGTAAAAGCTCTGTCAGATTGGGTTGTAACCTCTAGCATTGCAAAAGAAGTTATTGATCAATTAGATGCTGATGGTAAAAAAATACTTTGGGCTCCGGATAAGTATCTTGGAAGCTATTTACAGAAAGAAACTGGTGCGGACATGATCTTATGGAATAGTGCATGCGTTGTACATGAAGAATTTAAATCAAAGGCCTTAAAAGACTTAAAAATAATTCATCCTGACGCAGGTATTCTGGTGCATCCTGAAGCCCCCGAAGATGTCATTAACATGGCTGATGCAGTTGGTTCAACATCACAACTTATTAAGGCTGCAAAAGATCTGAATTATAACAAGCTAATCGTGGCTACTGATAAATCAATTTTCTATAAAATGCAAATGGCCGCTCCAGGCAAAGAATTAATAGAGGCTCCAACTGGAGGAGCAAGTTCTTCATGTAAAAGTTGTGCTCATTGCCCCTGGATGGCACTAAATTCATTAGAAAATCTTCATGAATGTGTCTTAAGTCTTCATAATGAAATTAATTTAGATGATGAATTGATAGATAAAGCTAAAAAGCCCTTAGATAGAATGCTTAACTTTAATGCATATGACAACACTTTCACACAAAGAAAAAGTCTATAAATCAGTAATAAATGCTTTAGAAGAGGATATTGGTTCTGGAGATATCACTGCCAAGATAATTCCAATTAATAAAACTTCTAAAGCTAATTTAATTATAAGAAATCCATCTATTTTATGTGGTGTAGATTGGTTCAATGATAGCTTTACTCATTTAAATAAAGACATATCGATACTTTGGTGTAAGCAAGAAGGTGAAAAATTAGAAGTTAATGATGTAGTTGCTCAGATAAACGGCCCGACGCGTGAAATATTGACAGGAGAAAGAACGGCTTTAAATTTTCTACAGTTCATGTCAGGTATAGCTTATAAAACTTCCATTTACAAAGAAATTATAAACAATACTTCTATATCTATTATGGATACTAGAAAAACTATCCCTAATTTAAGGTACGAACAAAAATATGCTGTTAAGTGCGGAGGTGGAAAAAATCATAGAATAGGTTTGTTTGATGCTGTACTAATTAAAGAGAATCATATTCAGGCAGCTGGATCAATTAAAGAAGCCATTAATACTTTTAAAATCAATAAAATCAATTCTATAGAAGTAGAAGTTCAAAATATTACTGAATTAAAAGAAGCAATTCACTTTCAAGCAGATATAGTAATGTTGGATAATTTCAGCATTGATGATATTAAAGAGGCAATTAAGATAAACAATAATAGAGTCTTATTGGAAGTCTCCGGAAACATAGATCTCAATAAAATTAATGAATTAATAACCTTAGACCTAGATTATATCTCGACAGGTGATTTAACTAAAAATGTAGACGCTGCAGATTACTCTCTTCTCATTGAATAAAGAATTTATTATCAATTAAGATCATATTCAGAAAATTTCGGGTAAGTATTTTCTAAAAAATATTCTAGATGACCTTTGTCATAATTATTTAATATTTTTCCATCTTCATTTTTATACCAACTATTACAATTAGAAGAAAAAACTGTACCTAAAAGACCCTCTTGCAATCCTTTGTTATAAGAATTCATGGCTTGTTCTCTAGGAGTTATTATGCTCTTTTTTAACTTTACAACCTTCTTGATACACTTAATTGTATATTTTACTTGGCATTCAATCATAAAAATTATTGAGTTATGTCCCAAATTAGTATTTGGACCATATAGCATAAAAAAATTAGGGAATTCAGCTATCATTACACCTCTATGTGCTTTTACACCCTGTTTCCAATATTCATTAAGAGAGATATTTTTATGATTAGTAACTTCTAAAGGTGTGAAAAATTTAGATGTCTGAAAGCCTGTTCCGTAAATTATGACATCTACTTCCTCTTCATTATTATTGACATCTATAACAGAATTTTCTGAAATTTCTTTAATAGGAACATCTATGACATGGACATTGTCTTTAACTAAAGTTTCATAATAGTCTTCTACGACAAGAAGTCTTTTACAGCCAATCTCATAGTCTGGAATTAGTTTTTTTAATAAGATCGGATCCTTAATAATAGAAGATAAGTATTCTCTTATCTTCTTTTTTACTACTTTGGTATACCAGGTTTGTTTTACGATGGCATAAAAATTACTACCTAGTTGTAACCAAATAAAGAACCGATAGATTCTTTGAACAAAAGGTAAATATTTAAAAATATTTTTTTGAAAAGAAGAATAAGCAAAATCATTTCTACTCATAGCCCAATGAGCTGATCGCTGATATACAGTCAATTTCTTAGCTTTTGTTCCAACATGAGGAATGAACTGGACTGCACTTCCTCCATTGCCTATAACTGCAATTCTTTTGTCTTCTAGTCCTAGGGAGTGATCCCAATGAGATGAATGAAAAGAGCGTCCTTTAAATTCACTCTGCCCCTTTATATATGGAATATGAGCTGAATTTAATTGACCTAACCCTGAAACGAGGAATCTAGCTTTATATTTTTGCTTAGTTGAAGACTCTAATACCCAAACTCCTTCATCATTATCAAAATTTGCAGATACTATTTCTGTATTAAATGTTATATTTTGACGGATTTCATATTTATCAGCACAAAAATTTAGATAATCATTTATTTCTTTAGAACCTGAATATTTCCTAGTCCAATCATCCTTAATCTCAAAAGAAAAAGAATATAGGTGAGAGGGTACATCACATGCCGCACCTGGATATGTATTATCATGCCAAGTACCTCCCAATGCAGGCGATTTTTCAAAAACTTCAAAAGAATTAATTCCAAATTTTTTTAACTGAATAGAAATACAGATTCCAGAAAAACCTGCCCCTAATATAGCTACTTCTATCAAAACTATGATCTTGTAAAAATAGGTTTACGCCTTTCAGTTGAGGCTGCAATGCCTTCTCTAAAGTCAGAAGTAGACTGTAATCTTTTTTGTTCAGCTAACTCCCAAGAGATTATTTTTTCTACGTCATCTGCTAAACCTTGTCTTATAGTACTTCTTATAGCCTCAACTGCTAAAGGCCCTGCTGAAGCTATTTCAGAAGCTAATTCGTATGCTTTATTCATTAATTCTGCTTGAGGAACTAAAAAATCAGCTAAACCAATTTCTAATGCCTCTTCACCCTTGAGGCGTTTACCTGTTAATAACATCATGGATGCATTTTGATTCCCTACTACTCTAGGTAAAGTGACTGTGGTTCCAAAGCCCTGATGAAACCCTAGTTGAGAGAAGTTTGAACTAAACCTTGATTCAGGAGATGCTATCCTAAAATCAGCTACAAGGGATACTCCTAAGCCGCCGCCTATTGCTCCTCCTTGTACGGCTGCAATAATAGGTTTTTTATTCCTAAATAATTTTACAGCCTCTTTATAGAGTTTGTCTATTGGATCAATACCATCAACTAACTCTCTGTCTCCACTAAAGTTAGCTCCAGCACAAAAGTGCTTACCTTCTGAGCATAAAACAATCACCCTGCATTCATCAGACTTATCTAATTCATTAAATGCTTCAGCTATCTGCCCGATCAGACTAAAATCAAAAAAATTATTAGGAGCTCTGTGTATAGTAATGGTAGCTATAAACTCTGATACAGAAACCTTTATATCCTCAAAATTATTCATGTTTACTCCTTAAATGTATTAAAAAAAGATATTAGTCGTAGTTGCTGACCCGAAACTTCAATAGAACCAGTTGCAATAGCCACTGGTAAACTCCTTAAACCTACAACTACTTCTTTCCAAGTTTGCTCAACTGTTATTACTTGAATATCAGAACCCTCTAAAGCATAAGGCTGGACTTCTAATACTCCATTCCTAAGTATCAAAGTGAAAGATTTATTTGTATCTGTAAATTTAAATAATACCCTCATATCATTACCAAGAGCATTCTCAGGAATAACATTAACCTTCAATGTTTCGAAAAGGATATCTATAGGATATTGAGTTAGTAACTCTTTAGAAGGTGTTGTTAGTAGTGTCGTTTCAGGAGGTTTAATAAGATCTTGAGCACTACTTAAATAATAATATCTAGCATTTGGATTGCTTTGAATCTCTGCTAATTTATTCAATGCAGATATTCTTATATCTACTGCTTCCTGATTATCTTGATACTCTAATAAATAATCAGTTAATTGAAGGACCCATTGATAATCTTCATTTTCATAAGACTCCTTAATTTCTGATAGCACTCTTTCAACTCCCCCAGCTAATTGTAAAATTTTTATAGATTCTTCTTGTGGATCCAAGGGGTGTAAATTAGTTGGGTTTCCATCAAACCAGCCTAAGTAGCCACTAAAAACATTTCTAGAAGACCAACTAGGAGAACCATAAAATTCTTGTAAATAAATAGAATCTTTTAATTTTGGTGGAAGTTTAATCTGAGATGCAATTTGATTAGGCGTCATGCCTTTATTCATTAATCTAATAGTCTGATCATGTACATACTGAATACCATCTCTATACTCAGTAAGCGCTTCATATATTTTATTTTTACCAAGGATAGGTCTAGTATGGCTTGGGATGAGAAATTCTGGTTTAAGATATCTCATAATATCTAAACTAGCTACCCATCTTACTAAATCTCTATAAGGGGTACCTCTTATAGTGTATAAATTTGGAAAAGCTTTATAAAAATTGTCACCAGGTAATAGAACTTTTTTCTCGGGAAGCCAAACTAATAATTGATCATTTGTCTCTCCTGGAGCATGAATAAGTTCAATTTCTATACCTGAAATATTTATATTTAATTTCTCATCAAAGGTTATATTTGGAACTAGAAGTCCACTGTTTCTAGAGTCTCTTCCTATCTCTAAAAAAGGGCCAATTCCATTATTAGTAATGTCATTTAGAGGAAATCTATTACCAAACATTTTTGAAGACCTATCTGAAATAATGGGCCTGACGATTCCTAAAACTCTATTAATATAATCTTGGGTTGTTCTATGGGCGTAAATATCTGGAGAAGAATTTTCAGCAAAAACTTTAGCCCCATAAATATGATCTCCGTGATTATGAGTATAGATAATTGCAACAACAGGATTAGAATTAATTTTATCAAATTCCTTTTTTACTTCAGTAGCTGTTTCTATAGTTCCTGTTGTGTCGACGATAATATTGCCGCCCTCTCCCTCGATTAAAATAGCATTAGCTAAGGCATATCCAATTGCGACATGTACTCCTTTTGCAACTTCTATTACTCCCTTCTTAAATTCTAAGGAATGGTCTTTTAGTTTTGTATTTTGTTCAATCGGATCAACAGAGGTTAAAGTTTCTTTCTGACAAGAAAATAAGATAATTAGTAAAAAGAACGAAAAAAGTTTTTTCATAGAAATAATTATAATGATTTAGTTAATCACTTAAAGCTTTCATCCATCTCTTAGATCTGTAGCGAATCATAAATAAAAGAGCTTTCAGAGAATAATCAGCAATTAGAGTTCCAAAGACCCACGCAACTCCTAAGCCGCTTTTATAAAGAATATAAGCCAAAGGCACCCTTACGAGAACTAATCCGACTAAAGTTATGATTAGGGGAGATCTTGTATCTCCAGCACCTCTCAATGCTCCGCTCAGCGCAAATTCTAAAGCCATAAAAGGCTGTATCACTGCAAAGATAATTACAAATTTTACAGTGTAATTAATTACCTCTAGATCATCTATAAAAAAACTTGATAACTCTCTAGCATAAAAAGCAACTAATACACCTAATAAACCCATAGAAATAACAGTCATGCCTGCTGCTTCATAACCACTCTTCATAGCACCGGCAGGGTTTTTTGCACCTAATTGCTGTCCTGTCAAAGTAGCTCCTGCCATAGCAAAACCTCCTCCGACTGTAAATGAGACCATTAATAAGTTTACACCTATATTATATGCGGCTACAGGAGCTGTTCCGTACAAAGCTACTATCCAAAAGAAAGAAAGAAGACCTAATTGAAAGACTATGGCCTCCATAGCAGCTGGATAAGCTACGTGAATTATTCTATTAATTCTAGCTTTTGATAAAGAACCGGATTCTCCTACCTTTATTAATAAATAATTTCCTAACCAAAGAGCTACTGCTAGGATCGATGCTAAAGAAAAGGCAATACCTCCAGATAAGGCAGCTCCAACAGATCCAAGCTGAGGTAAGCCAAATCTTCCATTAACAAAACCTAAGAGAAGAAAAATATTTATAACATTTGCGAATACACTAATCAGTAGTGGCGTTTTAGCATCTCCTGCTGCCCTTTGAGCTGTTCCTATTACCATGGATATTGAAAAAGCAGGAGTAAATATTATCAATACATACAAATAATTTAATGCAAGCTTCTTAGTTTCTTGATCTAAGCCAAAGATATTAATAATTGCTTCACCGCTCATGAATACTACTGTCATAGCAACGAATGCTAAAGCTACACATAATCCAATTGATGCTCTTGTGACCTGAGCGGCTTCTTCAAGATCCCTTGCTCCCACAGCTCTTGCAACTAATGCTGTTGTACCAGCCATGATTGCCATGATAATAGCTTGAAAAATCCAAAAGATTCTTTGCCCTGTTCCAACTGCTGCTACTGCTTCAGTTCCTATATGTCCTACCGCATAAATAGATACCAGCCCTACTAAACTGAATAGCAGATTATTTAAAATAGAAGGCCATGCTAAGCCCCATACAGTAAGAGTTTCCTGATGAGGTATTTCTTGAGGTTCATCTATTACAGATGAATTAATTTCTTTTTCTTGAGTCATGAATAAACGAAAAATGATATTAACACATAAAAACTAGACCTTTAGTGAATGAATAAATAAAATCTAATTCAATGGCTAAGCTTTATTTTTATTATTCATCTATGGACGCAGGTAAATCTACTGCACTTCTACAGGCAAACCATAATTATCTAGAAAGAGGCATGAATACAGTTTTATTTACTGTTAGAAATGAAAAAAATGAAAAAAATAAAATTATTTCTAGAATTGGTTTATCTCTAGAATCAAATACTTTTTCCAAGAAAACAAAATTCATGGCAGAAATCACAAATATAAATTCCCAAGAGACTTTAGACTGTATTTTAATAGATGAAGCCCAATTTTTAACAAAACTACAAGTTAAAGATTTAGGAAATATCGTAGACAGCATGGATATACCTATATTGACTTATGGATTAAGAACTGACTTTTTAGGAGAGCTTTTTGAAGGTAGTAAATATCTTTTAGCATGGGCAGATACTATTAAAGAAATAAAAACAATCTGTTTTTGTGGAGCTAAAGCAACTATGGTAGCTAGGATATCAAAATCTGGAGAGTTTGAATCAGATGGGAAGCAAATAAAGATTGGAGGAAACGATAGATATGTCTCTTTATGCCGAAAACATTTCATAACTAGAGTCTTAAGTTAATCTTAGATTACTCCCACTATATATCCTGTCATGCAAGAAGCTAAAATAGCCCCTACTAGAGCTCGGCCACTAACTGCTATAAAATCATTTTTTCTTGTTGGTGCCATAACACCCAAGCCACTTAATAGAATGCCGACACTCCCTAAATTAGCAAAACCACATAGAGCATATAACATAATTAAATTTGATCTTTCAGACATCTTTGGCTCAAGATTTGCTAAATTCATATAAGCAATGAATTCATTAAAGATTGTTTTAATGCCCAATAATTCTCCAGCTATTTGAGCCTCGTCCCATGGTATGCCCATGCACCATGCAACAGGAGAAAAAAACCAGCCAGTTACTCTTTCTAAGGACAAAGGCAAACCGTTAAAATCTGGCATAGATAATAAAATAATATTTAGTAAGGTTATCAAGGCTATGATCACTATTAATAATGCGATGATATTTAAAAAAATATTTAATCCATTTGAAGTACCTGTAGTAATAGCATCCATAGAACTAGAATATAGATTTGATTCAGAGGACCCAGGAAATTCTGTTTTTTTATCTTCCGGAATCATAATATTTGCATACATAATAGCTGCAGGTACTGAAATAATTGAAGCTATCAAAAAATGACCTATCAATGAGGATGGATCATAAATATTGTCTAAAAAAGTTACAAAAACAACCATAACTGACCCGGAAATAGTTGCCATTCCAACCGTCATTAATATCAATAATTCTCTCTTTGTCATAGAAGATAAGTAGGGCTTGATAAGTAACGGAGCCTCTACTTGACCAAAAATAATATTTGCAGTTGCGCCTAAGCCAGCAGGCCCACCTACATTCAAAGGCTTTTTAAACAAAACTGACAGTGCATTTATAAAAAAAGGAATAATTTTCCAGTGCCACAATAATGCAGAGAGAGCAGACACCACAATTACTAAGGATAAACCTGCAAATGCAAATATAAAAGTGTTAGCAGGCTCTATTATTTCAAAGGGTGCATTTGGAGCCCCGTCGGCTAGATATCCAAAAACAAAAGAAACCCCCTGATCACTTGCATATTTCAGTGACAAGACACCTTCTGATAGATATTTAAAGAGTCCTGTGACAATTGGTACTTTAATCAAAAGCAAGGCCAGAATTAACTGTATAGAAACAGCACTGATAATATATCGTATTCTTATAGCTTTTAAATTATTTGAAAACATTATTCCAGCCAGTAATAAAGAAAAAAAACCAATAGTTTGCTGAATATAATCCATTTCAATAATGCGCTCTATGTCAATAAAATATCTAGAATGTTAATTTAAATAGATTTTAACTTAGTTGTTATAATTTTACTCTTATATATATGATTAAGATTTACGGCCTTGGCAATGCACTAATAGATGTTCAAATATCAATAAATGAAGAAGATCTAAAAAAAATAAATATTCCTAAGGATAGCATGAGACATATTTCAGCAAAAGAAAGAGACCAATTGTTGAATGAATACAGAGCTCATATACTAAATTTTGAAAGCGGCGGATCTATTGCTAATACTCTTTTTAGCGCTAATGAATATGGCTGCGAGACATATTTTGGATGTTCACTTGGTAATGATGACAATGGAAAAATGTTTTTAAACGGATTTACAGATACAAAACATACAAATGTTATTAATCAATCCTTAAGCCCTACAGGTATATGCTTAATCTTTATTACTCCAGATGGAAAACGAACTATGGCAGCAAATTTAGGAGCAAATAAAGATCTATCTTTAAGCTGTATTAAAGAAGAATATTTAAGAAGCTCTGATTGGTTAATTTTTGATTCATATTTACTATCAACAAAAAATGGTTTTGTTGTAGCAAAGAAAGCTATAGAAATTGCTCAATCAAGTAAACTCCAAATTTGTTTTGGATTAGGAGATGTCAGCTTAATCAAGCTTAATAAACAAAAGATCAAATGGCTCCTTAGTCAAGAAATAGATTATATAGTTGGAAATAGAAATGAATTTGAAGAATTTATTAAATTTTTTCCAAATTCAAAAACAAGTAAATTAATTACATTAGACAGTAAAGGTGCAAGACTAAATAATATACATGTAAATGCTCCAAAAATTAAATCCATAAATTCAAACGGAGCTGGAGATGCTTTACTAGGAGTTTTTATAGCAAATCTTCAAAAGAATGGAGAAGAAAAATCATTAAAAGAAAGTGTAAAATATGCTTCTAGTTTATGCTTAACAATTGTATCTAGATTTAAAAAATAAGTCATAAAATGTCTAAATTTATAACTGTGGTTAATTATTCAAAGATTAGTGAATTTATTACTACTCTTGAGAAAGATAAAGAGATTTACTTGAATCTTAATGGAGTTTTTTTTTATTCAGAAGGAGTGAGATATTTATCACAAGAATCTACTTACAAATATTTCCTTTACATGTGTGAGGAAAATAACGTTCCTATTTATGTATGTATTAACTCTATTAGAAAAAGAAAAATACAGAATTTAAATCCATATATAAAAATAACAGGCCTTGCAATCTTAATGGAAGGAGTAATATCTTCAGATCAGAATATAGTATTTTAAGGAAATGAATAAAAAATTTGTTATTGAATTATCTTTACCAACTAAGGATAAAAAGATAGTGAATCAAGAAATCATAGATCTAGTGACAATGGTACTTATTTTTGATCAAAATATAGATATTATTATTGCTAGTGATCACTTTTTAGTGGCAGCACTCTCTATATTTCCAGTTGATATTGCAAATCATGCCAAAGTTAGATTTATACAAAGTGGATCGAGTAGAATAAAAAAAGAATTTTCTAAGAATATTCATAATTTTTCTTTTAAAAAAATAGATTTGGTAAAAAAAGAGGCTAATTTCTTTTTAAAGATTTAGGTAGGCATAATTGTCTTAACATTCATGTAGTTATGCAGTACTTTTGGTAATGAAATAGAGCCGTCTTCGTTTTGATTTAATTCTAAAAGAGATAATAAAGTTCTTCCTATAGCAAGACCTGATCCATTTAGTGTATTTATTAACTGAGGTTTTTTTGTTTCATTACTTCTCCATCTAGCTTTCATTCGCCTAGCCTGAAAATCTCGATAATTTGAGCATGAAGAGATCTCTCTATAAGTATTTTGTGAAGGAACCCAAACTTCTATGTCATAAGTTTTTGCAGAGGCAAATCCAAGATCCTTGCCACAAAGAGAAACAACTCGATAAGGCATTTCAAGAGCTTGAAGTATAGATTCTGCATCATTTGTAATATCTTCCAATGCCTTAGATGAATCTTGTGGTTCTACAGCTTTTACGAGCTCAACTTTTTCAAATTGATGCTGACGCATAATACCTTTTGTATCTTTCCCATAGCTCCCAGCTTCACTTCTAAAACAAGGCGTATGGCAGACATATTTAGTTGGTAAATCTTTGAAATCTAAAATTGTATCTCTAAATAAATTTGTCACTGGAACTTCAGCTGTCGGAGATAAATAAAAATTTTGATCCCCTTCTATTCTAAAGAGATCTTCTTCAAATTTTGGTAATTGACCAGTTCCTTCAAGAGACTTACTCGAAACTATGTAAGGAACATAGACTTCAGTATAACCATGTAAATTTACATGAGTATCTAACATAAACTGAATAAGTGCTCTTTGAAGTTTTGCAAATGAGTCTTTCATGACTACAAACCTTGATCCTGTAATCTGACTCGCAGATTCAAAATCTAATAGTCCATGCATTTCACCTAATTCAACATGATCTTTAATTAAGAAATCAAATTTCGGGATATTCCCCCATTCTCTAATTAATAAATTATCATTTTCATTATCACCTTCAGGGACATCTTGATCGGGTATATTTGGAATTTCTAAGAGAAATAAATTTAAATCATCTAATATTAAATCTAGAGCTGAACTTTGTTCCTTTATGTCTTCACTCAAATACGATGCAATTTCCTCTAATTCAGTTGTCCCTTCATTTTTAGACTTTAATAGACCTATCTGTTTTGAGATATTGTTAAGTTCTGCCTGTTGATTTTCAAACTTAACTTGTAATGAAGCTCTTTTAGCTTCAAGTTTATTCCAAGTTTCTATGTCTAAATGATAACCTCTTTTTTTTAATGACTGAGAACATTCATTTATTGAATTTTTTAAAAGCTTCTGGTCTATCATCTAATTAAAGTCTTTATGGTAAAGTTTTCTGGTGTCTAATTATATCTGTTCCAGGTGGAGGGTTGAACATAAACAACTCTTCATTTATAAAATCATTTCTTACATCTATAAAGGAGATAAAGACTTCTTGACCATAGTAATCATTAAATTTAATCTTTTTTATACTTTTATTTTGAAATGAAATCGTTGCTGATTGAATCAAATTTTCTTTTTTTGAAGGTTCTATTGTGCAATTTATGAATAAATTAAATTGTACACATTCAGTAATGTTAAATATTTTTAATAAAGAAATATAATTCAAAGTGATCAAGCCTATAGGTGTCTGTTCTAATAGATCTTCTAATGGAATTATTTCAAGTTGCTCTAGAAGAGGATCATATCTTAATAAATTTTTACCGTCAGAAATATACAACTCATTTAAAGGTTCTAAGTACTTTAATCTAAATTTATTATTTTTTGATCTATAAACAACCCCTTGGATGTCTCGAACTTCTCCATTATGGATTGTTTTTTGAGTGAAAGATGCTGTCATAAAGTCATTAGAAAGCGCTTCTTTAATTAATTGATTATTTTGTGAGGTGTTCAGAGATATTGATTTTTCGCTACTAAATAAAGGAAGAGTTATAAAAATTAAAAAGAAAGAAAATAAAGGAAATCTCAACTTAAACTTCTGGTGGCTTAGGAACTAATACTTCTCTATTACCACTAGAAGACATTGGACTAACTATGCCTGCTTGCTCCATAGTTTCAACTAATCTAGCAGCTCTATTATACCCAACTCTGAGTCTTCTCTGCACAGCAGAAATAGATGCTCTTCTTGATTCAGTTACAAAAGCAACTGCCTCATCATACAGTTCATCGTCTTCTCCATCTTCAGAAGATTCATTAGATTGAAGGCTTGGCATTCCATCGACCTGACCTTCTTCCTTTGTAACCTCATCTAGATAATCTGGCTTACCACGTTGCCTCCAATCACTAGCTACTCTCTCTACCTCTGAATCGCTTACGAAAGCACCATGAACTCTCTGAGGTATCGAGGTTCCTGGAGCTAAATAAAGCATATCTCCATTTCCTAAAAGTTGCTCTGCCCCACCCTGATCAAGTATAACTCTTGAATCCATTTTAGAAGCTACTTGGAATGCTGCTCTCGCTGAAATGTTAGCCTTTATTAGTCCCGTTATGACATCTACAGAAGGCCTTTGAGTAGCCAAAAGCATATGTATACCTGCAGCTCTTGCTTTTTGAGCTATTCTTGCTATTAATTGTTCTGCTACCTTACCAACCACCATCATTAAGTCTGCCAGTTCATCAACCGCTAATACTATATTTGGCAGGACAACTAAATCATCAGCTTCACTGTCATCTTCATCATCGTCTTTAGCTTTCCAGAGAGGATTTTTTAGAGGCGACCCTACCTTAATAGAATCTTCTACCTTCTTGTTATAACCTTTCAAGTTTCTTACTCCTAATTCAGCCATTAACTTGTAGCGTCTTTCCATTTCATTAACACACCATCTCAAGCCACTTGAAGCCTCTTTCATATCAGTAATAACTGGGCACAGAAGATGAGGTATGTCATCATAAACAGACAACTCTAGCATTTTAGGATCTATTAAAATAAGCCTAACCTCTTCTGGTGATGATTTAAATAAAATACTTATAATCATGGCATTTAAAGCCACAGATTTTCCAGATCCTGTAGTTCCAGCTACCAACAAATGAGGCATGGAAGACAAATCAGCTACAATTGGTTTTCCACTAATATCTTTACCTAATGCAATGGTTGATGAACTAGAAGATTCATCGTATTCTGAGCTAGAAATAACCTCACTAAGTAAAACAGCCTGTCTATCCTCTCTAGGAACTTCAATACCAATAGTATCCCTTCCTTCAATAACTTCTACAATTCTGACACTTGTTTTAGATAAGGATCGTGCTAAATCTTTACTTACGTTAGTAACTTGATTAACTTTTAAACCACTAGGTAACCTTAATTCAAGTCTAATAACTACTGGGCCAGGCTGAATTGACTCAACAACAACATCATCAATTCCATACTCAGATAACTTACTTATAACAAGTTCTCCTAACCTTTGTAATGAATTTTCAGATGTTTCATCTGAATCTGTATTTTTTCTTTCGTCCAATAGGTTTAATTTAGGGGGAGATGAAACTTCTTTATTGGCAAAAAGTTCTTCTTGCTTTTCTTCCTGCACTCTTTTACTCGGTTCCCTAGACTTTAAAGGTGGAATAATTTCAGCAGGCTTTAAAGATTCTTTTTTCTTTGCTTGATCTAATAAAGTCTTTTTTCTTTGTGCAGTATCCTTTTTTATTTCACGCTTTTCTTTTAAATTTTCAAGAAATAAAGAAATTCTTTCTCCTGAATTTCCACCGAAGGCTACAATAAAATTTTGTAAAATATAAATGATACTTATCCAAGATATATTTAGAGATAAAGTGAAGCCAAGCAACAAAACACAAAAGAAAAGTAAAGAACTGCCTGTAAAACTTAAAGGGTCCAAAGTTAAGATTGAGATGGACATGCCAACTATACCTCCGCTTTCATAGGGCAAATAATTAGTATCTGCGGTCAAGAAAAGAGATAAAAGAGTCGATCCTGAAATTAATACTAAAAACCATCCAAACATTTTTAAACTTATAACTATTGATTCAGCCTGAGTAAAAACTAAAAAATCTCTAGATAAGAAAAAATGTTTAAAAACAGGCCATAAAAGCCAATAAGGAACTAGAAAAGACATATAACCAATAGCATAGAGTAAGAAATCACTAATATAAGCTCCCCAAGTCCCTACAATATTTTTAATCTGTATTTTAGTTTCTATCTCACCAGGAGAGTAGCTATTTGATGACCAGCCTGGATCTTGATTTGAATAGGATATTAGGGCTATTAATATAAATAACCCAAAAAAAGCTTGGATGATTAACCATGATTCTAAAAATAATTGTTCCAAGCGTATTTTTGAGATACTTACTGCTTGATCTCCATTATTCTTAATTGCTTGAGATTTTTTTGCCATTTATATGAAAATTTCTAACATTGTATAGTGAAATTATTTCTTGTTCTAATATTCTTATAGAAGTTTAATTTAATGGATTAGTTATTTATTCTACATTAGAAGTTATAATTTGATTTCTATAAAGTTAAGTCAAATAAATATGGAAAATCTTCTTAAAAGAAAACTTATCATCTTGGGATCTGGACCAGCTGGATATAGTGCTGGAGTTTATGCTGCTAGGGCTGGATTGCAACCTTTGATAATTACTGGAATGGAACAAGGTGGACAATTAACCACAACAACTGATGTTGAAAATTGGCCTGGTGATAGCAATGGACTTCAAGGTCCTGAACTTATGGACAGGATGTTAAAACATGTTGAGTCCTTAGAAGTGGAGGTAATTTTTGATCATATTGAAAAAGCTAATATAAAATCAAAACCTTTTATGCTCGAAGGAAATATCAATTCTTACGAGGCTGAATCAATCATCATAGCTACAGGTGCTTCTGCTCAATACTTAGGCCTACAATCAGAACAAGAATACATGGGTAAAGGGGTTAGCGCTTGTGCGACTTGTGACGGCTTTTTTTATAAGGATAAAGAAGTGGCCGTAATAGGAGGTGGCAATACAGCTGTTGAAGAAGCATTGTACTTATCTAATTTATGCAGTTCCGTAACTTTGATCCATAGAAGAGATGAATTAAGAGCAGAAAAAATCTTACAGGATAGATTATTTAAAAAGGAGCAAGAAGGAAATATTAAAATTCTTTGGAGTCATACATTAGATGAAATATCTGGAGATGGAAATACAGTTAATTCTTTAATGCTTACTAATTTAAAAAACTCAAAGAAAATTAATATTGATGTTTCAGGGGTATTTATTGCAATAGGACATAAACCCAATACAGATTTATTTAACGATCAACTAGATATGAAAGATGGATATATCCAGATAAAATCAGGAATAAATGGCAACGCTACATCTTCAATGGTGCCAGGTATATTTGCTGCGGGTGATGTCGCTGATCATATTTATAGACAAGCTATAACTTCAGCTGGATCAGGTTGTATGGCGGCATTAGATGCTGAAAAATATTTAGCTGAACTCAATTCATGAAGCTTATAAATATAAAAAAAGAAGGTCATATATGCTGGGCATCATTCAACAGGCCAAAACAATTAAATGCACTAAATAAGGAGTTATTAACAGAAATAAAAGAATTCAGTGAGAGTCTTGATGAGGATCTTAATACAAGAGTAGTAATCTTTTTAGGAAAAGGTAAGAGTTTTTCTTCTGGTTCTGATTTAAAAGAGAGTACTAAAAAGTCTTCTAAATTAGATAATTGGAGACATAATTTTGGTAAGGCTGCAATTAAATCTATTCTCAATATTAATCAAATTACTATTGCAGCTATAAATGGTTATTGTCTGGGAGGAGCTGCCTGTATTGCTTCGGCTTGTGATTTTAGAATAGCGTCTACAGATGCAAAACTTGGTTATCCTGAAATAAATTTGGGCATGAATCTTAATTGGTTAGGACTGCCTTTAGTCTTAAGATTAGTTGGTCCAGCAAAGACAAAAAGATTAGTCATCGGTGGACAAATAGAAGATTCTTTAACTTTGCTAGATTGGGGGTTTTATGACGAAATTTATCCACCTGATGAATTTTTAACTGCTGTCGAGAGTATGGCATATAAATATTCTTTGAAACCTCCTTTAGCTGCACAAATGATTAAAAAGAGTGTTAACCACCTTAGTTACTCTAATGATGAGGCAATAATGCATATGGATTATGATCAGAATTTATTGACCCTTGGAACTGAAGATTCAAAAGAAGCAATTAGTGCATTCTTTGATAAAAGAGACCCTAAATTTACAGGGAATTAAGAACTATATTTTTGCTTCTAATTTTTCTTTTGCTTTATTGTATTCTTCCACTAAAGTATCTACAGACTCTTTTACAGATGGCACATCATGAAGAGTACCTATTCCTTGACCAGAACCCCAGATATCTTTCCATGCCTTTTTTTGGTTATCTCCACCTGCTCCTGAGGAACCAAAATTCATATCATTCTTATCTGCAAAAGGAAGGTTATCAGGATCCAAACCAGCTTTTTCTACACTGGGTTTAAGATAATTTCCATGAACACCTGTAAATGTTGACGAATACATTATATCTTTGGCAGAACTTTCAACTATCATGTCTTTATAGCCTTGTGATGCATTTGCTTCAGCAGTGGCTATAAATCTTGTACCTATATAAGCAAAGTCGGCACCCATAGCTTGAGCTGATAGTACTGAAGATCCATGAGAAATACTTCCAGAAAGAGCAATTGGACCATCAAAGAATTCTCTGACTTCTCTTACTAAAGCAAAAGGACTTAATGTGCCTGCATGACCTCCTGCTCCAGCACATACTAATATTAAGCCATCTGCACCTTCATCAATTGCTTTTTTAGCATGCCTGATATTAATTACATCATGCATAACTGCTCCATCGTAACTATGCACTGCATCTACGACAAATTTAGGCGCCCTGAGACTTGTGATAATTATTGGCACTTCATGTTCAACGCAGACATCCATATCATGCTCCAATCTTTCATTAGAATGATGACAGATTTGATTTACAGCAAATGGAGCTACTACTGCATCTGGATTCTCTTGTTTAAAAATTGAAAGCTCTTCTTTCATTGAAGAAATCCATTCACTAAGTTTTTCTTCCGGTCTAGCGTTAAGTGCCGGAAAAGAGCCAACTACTCCAGATTTACATTGAGCTAGAACTAACTCAGGATACGAAACTGTAAATAAAGGAGCCCCTATGACTGGAATTCTGGTTTTATCTTTTAAGAATTTTACTACATCCATGTTTTATATTAATTTATTGATTTGAAACCCAAAAAACAGCTATTGCAGATGTCGCTATTATCAATACTGTAGCAGCAATAGCATCTAACTTACTGTCTTCTTCATTTTCTTGCTCTTCTATTTCCTTTTGTTCGTCCATCATTATGTTGTCCTTATTATATAAATTTTAAATTTTAACTAAGATTCTTCCAGTTTGATTTCCAGATAGAATTAAATCTATTTCATCAGATAATTCTGATAATAAAACTTCTTTAGATATACTTTCTAAAGAACCTAAAGACCATTCTGAAGAAAATTTCTTCCAAATAAATTCTTTTGCTTTCAAAGAAATCTCTACAGAATCAATACCTAGTAAAGAAACCCCTCTTAGGATGAAAGGAAAAATAGATGATTCAAAAGATGTTCCTGCCACAAGCCCACTACAAGCAACTGCTCCCGAGGGCTTTAATGCAGCCAATATGTATGGAACCATATCTCCACCTGCAACATCAACTGCTATATCCCATAGAGGTTTATTTAAAGGCTTTCGAACGGTTTCAAAGAGATCATCTCTAGTCAATATTTCATTTGCACCTAATGATTTTAAAAAGTTTGCTTTATCTTCTTTACCGGTAACGGCAGTAACTTTTGCGCCCAATTTAGATAGAAGAAGTGTAGCTATAGAGCCTACTCCACCTGTAGAACCAGTAATAAGTGAATTTAAGCCTTGAATGCCTCTATGCCTCTCTAGGGCATTTATAGATAATCCAGCCGTAAGTCCAGCAGTACCTAAAATCATAGAATCTTTCATGGATAAGCCCTCAGGAAGAGGAATTATCCAACTGGACGGAACTCTAATATATTCTGCAAAACCTCCTGACGTATTCATACCTAAATCATACCCAGTAACTATAACTGAATCCCCTTCTTTAAAATCTTGACTGGCTGATTCTACTATAAAGCCAGCTGCATCTATTCCTGGAGTATGAGGATATTCTTTAGTTACACCTGGGTATCCTTTAGCAGACATGGCATCTTTATAATTTAATGAAGAATATTCAACCTTAATCAGGATGTCTCCTTCGGGTAGATCAGAAATTTCTCGCTCTACAATTGAAAGTAAATTTTCCTTTTCATTCTTAGATGATTGAAGAGCTAAATATTGTTTTGTCATTTTTACCTTATATATCTATCTTTATTTAAAATTTCTTGAAATTTTATAACTACTTTATCCAGAAATGTCTGAGTACCGAAAGCAAACCTTTCAGATAGAGGTTTTTTTTCAAAATACTCTATACCATATAAATTAAACTTATCTGAAAGTTTAAGAAGGTAGTCATCTGAAGTTTGTATGCCATCTATCAAACCTAAATCAAGAGCTTTTTTTCCTTGCCAAACTTCACCTGTAGATACTTTAAGTTCATCCACTTTAGGTCTATGCTCTTTAACAAAATCTTTAAAAACTATATGCAAATCTTCTAATTCTTCAATAAACTTTTGTCTTCCATCTTCTGTATTTTCACCAAATACAGTAAGCGTTCTTTTAAACTCACCAGCTGTATGCATTTCAAAATCTATCAAGTTATCTTTTAAAAGACGATGAATATTTGGCATTTGAGCAATTACTCCTATGGAGCCAACTAATGCCCATGGTGCTGCAACAATTTTACTAGCAACACATGACATTAGATATCCACCACTAGCAGCAACCTTATCGATACATACGGTTAATTTAATTTTATGATCTACAAGACGTTTTAATTCAGCAGCACATAGCCCATAAGCATAAGCTGAACCTCCTCCACTTTCTACTTTTAAAACAACTTCTTTACAGGGAGTTTTGGATGCAAGAATGGCATTAATTTCTTGTTTTAACTTATCAACTTCGGAGGCCATTACATCTCCATGGAAATCCATTACATAGATTGATTGTTTAGTACTCTTAGAATTTTTCTTTCCTTTTTTTTGATTTTTTTTCTTTTTTTCTTCTTCTTTTATAAATTTCTTATAAGTCTTTGCATCCATCTGAGATGCTTTTAAAGCATTACCCATATTATTGATACGTTCTGATAAATTCTTCACTATTAGCTGACCTTTTTCATGTGAAGTCTTTTGACGGCTAGCACTTATTATCATCAAGATAGGGACTAAGAAAGCAATTGCTATTGTTAAAGTCCTCAGCAAAAAGAAGCCATATTCTATAAAAAGATCTAACATGTTACTTAGGTTGCATTCTTATTGAACCATCCAGCCTAATAGTCTCCCCGTTTAAGAAGCGGTTCTCTATAATATGTTTAGCTAATGATCCGTATTCTTCAGGCAACCCTAGTCTTTTAGGGAATTGAGTCATTTCTATTAAAGGAGTTCTAACCTTATCTGGTGCCATAGCCATCATTGGAGTATCAAATATTCCAGGTGCAATTGTATTTATTCTTATACCCATCCTTGATAAATCTCTAGCAATTGGAAGTGTCATTCCTGAAACTCCTGCTTTACTTGCACTATAGGCTGCTTGTCCAATTTGACCATCAAAAGCGGCAACGGAAGCTGTATTAATTATGACTCCACATTCTCCATCCTCTCCAGGAGTATTTTTACCCATTTCTACGGCGGCAAGCCTTAATACATTGAATGTTCCAACTAAATTTATTTCTATTACTAGTTTGAAGTAATCTAAGGGGTGAGGACCATCTTTTCCAACTGTCTTACTTGCACTCCCTATACCAGCACAATTGACAACTACATCTATTGATCCAAAACTGTTCTTAGCATTTTCAATAGCTAATTTAACAGACTCTTCTTCAGTCACATTTGCTATAGAATATTTTGAAGATTCCCCCAACTCTAGGCAGGCCTCTTTTGCAGCATCTTCGTTTAAATCTAGAAGCATCACCTTTCCTCCAGAATTAATTATTTCCCTTGCTGTTGCCAAACCTAAACCAGAAGCTCCACCGGTTATAAGAACTGTTTTATTATTTATATCCATTTAACTAACTCAGATTGAATTTTAAAAGCTGAATATTACACGATATTAAGTTTATATTGCTCAATTTATTCATTTTAAGAACAGATTAAGTCATTTTTTTTTAAGTCTGCACTGTTATAGAGCTTATTTACTATATTTCTGATAAAAATTTATGGCATAGAAATTGCTTGTATTTAAATGTATACCATTATTTTAATTATAAAAATTTTAGGGAGTAACAACATGACAATGAAAAGATTACTTATTATTTTAGGTTCTTGCATTGCAATTTTAAATATAAATGCAGCTGAATTTGAGTCAAACATCTCAATAACTAATGATTATATTTGGAGGGGGATGACTCAATCCAATGAAGAGCCCGCAATTTCAGGTGGATTTGATATAGCAGCTGATAATGGTCTTTACTTTGGCACATGGGGTTCAAGTATAGAATTTGGAGGAGATTCTGCCTCAATGGAATTAGATTATTATTTTGGACTATCTAATGAATTAGATAACGGACTGAGTTATGACTTAGGATATATTTCTTTTACATATCCAGGTGATGATGATGCTGATTTTGAAGAGATATATCTAGGACTTAGCTATAGTTACTTTGGAATTACCTTTTATAGCGGACAAGATGATGCCGCAGATAATGTAGAATTTTCATTAGATATAGGTGATACAGGCATTGGATTAACTTTTGGGGATTATGAAGATACCGGAGAATATACAATTATTTCATATGATTTACCTTTAGACTTCTTAGGTTTATCTGTGGGAATAGCATGGAGCGATTTTGAATCAGAAGACGGAATGTCGGATGAAGATGGCGTATATATAACCTTTAGCATGTAATTAAAGAAACTATTTATCTGATATTATCACCTAATTTCTAATATTCTATGGCCTTAAGGATAGGCTGATGTAGGGTTGTCTATATTTCGACCCTACATTTTTTAAAATACTTAAAGATATTAAATCAGCCCTTTTCTTTTTTTATTGAGAACTGGTGCAGCATAAATTTGTAAAATATTATCAAGATATTTTTTCTCTAACCCAGAAAAACGGTCCAAAAAGTGATCTCTATTTTCATTACTACATTCCTCTTCCATTTCTTTATCAATTTTACAGGAAACCCCTAACTCTTTAGCAGCCAAATAATTTGTGGGCCAAAGTTTATAATTTTTGATAATTTCATAATCTAAATATTCAGTTAACTCCTCTATGCTATTTACTGGATCCTGAATAGAAGGAGCTACAGAAAGTTGAACTCTTCCTTTATATCCTAATATTCCAGATAGAATCTGTTTATATCCAGACTTTATTACCTCTTTATCCTTTATTTTATTTAAACTATGCAAATTACTACCTTTAAATTCATCTAAGGGATCATATTCATATGAAATGCTCAATGGTGTTAAATTAACTTCTTTGATCCACTCATTAAGAGTTAATTCCTTTTTAACATTAAAAAATAACATTTTAAGAACTGCTGAATCTGTTAAATCCCAACCATTAATTGCTCTTCCTTCTTTTTGAGCTATCCATACTGATTCTTTGTCCATAAAAAGAATCTTATTTATATAAGCAGATAGCCTAGAAATAATTCTGAATATTTCTTTAAACCCTTTCACCTCCCTATGAACAATAAAACTTTTATTAAGTTTCATTAATTTTTCTCCATAACTCCCATCTATAAGGTTGTCCCCTATAGCAATATGTGCTGTTTCTATATTTTTACTAAACAATGATAAATTTAGAAATAAAGGATCTAAAGCTATATCTCTATGGTTTGATATAAAGAGACTAGGTTTATTAACTAAATTGTTAATGCCGGATGTAAAAAAACCATTTGTAGTTTTATCAATCATGTCTTGTATTAAGGGCTCCAAAGCAATTTGAAAATCACTAATTGAATTAACATCTTTAAAGATTCTTTTGAACTCTAAAGACAATTCTGTAGGGCTCCTTTCTGGAGATATAGAGGATAGTAAACTATAAAAGTCCTTACTTTTAAAAAGAAAGTCCATCATCATTGGAACCTCTCCATCACAATAAGATCTTATCTCTTCAAAATCATTCCTCAAAAGATTTCTCCATATAGACAACTTCTCTTTTTCCTTTAACTTGGATGCCAAGACCCACTTCTTTAAAATTAAATTTTTTATGGAAAGACATGGAAACTTCATTAGGTGGTTGTTGATTAACCTCACAACAGAGGAATAAATTATTCTCTATAGCATTCTGAATAGCCAAATTATAAAAACTTGAGCCTATACCCTTTTTTCTAAAATCTTGATCGATTACGATTCTATCAATATACAGAAACCTTTTATATTTTGACTTAAAGTATTTATAGTTTTCTGATTTATAATCAACATCTTCTCTCATCAAGATTATAAACCCAGCTATAGAATCATTAAATCTAGATATATAAATAAAAGAACTTAGTCCTATTAATTGGGCTAAATTTTGTAGCGATAGTAGCTCACCTACTTCAGGAATATTTTCCTGGTTTAATTTAAATATAGAATCTAAATTTTCATGATAGGTTTGAGGATTTAGTAACTCTATGACCATAGCTTACGGAATAAGACGGCTAACTTAATAAATTAATCATAACCCCTGCCGCCACTGTTGAACCTATTACTCCTGCAACATTAGGTCCCATGGCATGCATCAATAGAAAGTTTTGAGGATTTTCTTCAAGACCAACCTTATTTACAACTCTTGCGGCCATTGGAACTGCAGATACTCCTGCCGCTCCAATTAAAGGGTTAATTGGATTTTTACTCACTACATTAAGTAGTTTAGCCATCAAAACACCTGAAGCCGTTCCAATTGAAAAAGCAACTGCTCCAAGGAGTAATATTCCTAAAGTCTCAAAATCTAAGAATTTATCTGCTCCTAACTTTGAACCTACTGCAAGCCCCAAAAATATAGTAACTATATTTATGAGAGAATTTTGAGCAGTATCATTTAATCTATTGACTACTCCACTTTCTCTAATCAGATTACCAAAACAAAACATACCTAACAAAGGAGCAGCAGAAGGAAGAAATAATGCCACAGAAAGAATTAAGATTAATGGAAATAATATTCTTTCCATCTGACCTACTTCCCTTAGCTGCACCATTGAAATTGCTCTTTCTTTCTTAGAGGTAAATAGTCGCATGATGGGAGGTTGAATCAATGGAACTAATGCCATATAAGAATAAGCGGCTACTGCTATCGCCCCGAGTAAGTCTGGTGCCAAGATACTCGAAACATAAATAGCAGTAGGCCCATCTGCTCCTCCAATAATTCCTATAGCGGCTGCATCCTTTAAAGAAAAATCTAGAATCCCTAGATAAGAAAGCCCGACAGCCCCAAAAACTGTTGCAAAGATCCCAACTTGGGCAGCTGCTCCTAACAATAAAGTCTTAGGATTAGCTAAAAGCGGGCCAAAATCTGTCATGGCACCTACTCCCATAAAAATAATTAAAGGAAAAGCAGTGGTTTCTATCCCAGAAGAATAAAAGAAATATAATATTCCTCCAGGATCAGCTAGACCTGCACCTGGAATATTAGCTAAAAGCCCTCCAAAACCAATCGGCAGAAGTAAAAGGGGTTCAAATTTTTTTGCAATGGCTAAATAGAGCAATAGTAAACATATGCCCAGCATCATCAGTTGACCTAATTCTATATTAGCTAATCCTGAATTAGTTATTATTTCCATTTAGTAAAGCTATTGAATGAGCATTAATTGTTGATCTACTTTTACAGAGTCACCTTCTATAACCTGAACCTGAGAAACAATTCCAGATTTTACGGATTGTATTTCTGTTTCCATTTTCATTGCTTCTAATATAAGAAGTACATCACCTTCCTTTACTGATTCTCCCTTGTTTTTACAAATTTTATGTACGGTACCTGACAATGGACTTAATAATGGAGTGCCGCCCTCAATAACAGGCTGATCCTTTTCTTCTACTTCTTTTATTTCACCTGATGACGAAATAATTGAAGATTTACCTTCTTCAACTCTTACAATAAATTCTTGTTTACCAACAATAACATTATAAATACCAGGTTTTTGTTCTTTTATTTCAAGCGGCTCTGGCTCAAAAAAATCAGAATTAGTTCTATTTGCAAAAAATTTAATAGCGACTTGTGGAAAAAGAGCATAAGTTAATACATCTTCATCCTTAGAAGAATTTGCATCCAAGGAGCCCTGTTTTATTTTTTCTTCCAATTCATTTCTGATTTTTTCCATTTCATTGTCTATAAGATCTGCTGGACGAACGGTGATTGGTTTACTATCTCCTAAAGCTAATTTCCTGACCTCTTCATTGACAGGTGCAGGAGTCTCTCCGTACTCACCAGCTAATAAGCTTGAAGTTTCCTTGGAAATGGATTTATATCTTTCACCAGACAAAACATTTAAAACAGATTGACTTCCAACAATTTGAGAAGTGGGAGTAACTAAAGGAATTAGGCCTAAATCTTCTCTTACTTTGGGGATTTCTTGTAAAACCTCATCAAATCTATCCAAGGCATTTTGCTCTTTAAGCTGATTTTCCATATTTGTAAGCATGCCACCAGGAACTTGAGCTACTAAAATTCTAGAATCAACACCTCTTAAGGAGCCTTCAAATTTACTATATTTTGATCTTACTTTCCTAAAATATGATGAAATTTCATCTAGTTGGTTTAGGTCAAGTTCTGTACTTCTTGATGTATCGCTCAATATGGCAACTAAACTTTCAGTGGGGGAATGTCCATAAGTCATGCTCATGGATGAAATAGAAGTATCTACATTATCTATTCCAGCTTCAATAGCTTTAACTGCTGTTGCTGTAGACATTCCTGTCGTTGCATGAGATTGCATATGAATAGGGATTTCTAACGATTCTTTTAATCTAGAAACTAGCTCAAATGCTGTAAAAGGTTTTAACAGTCCAGCCATATCTTTTATCGCAATAGAATGGGCACCTATGTCTTGAAGCTTTAAACTTAAATCAAGCCAGTAATCAAGATTGTGAACAGGACTTACAGTATAAGAAATAGTTCCTTGAGCATGCTTTTCGCCATCTATTACAGCTTTTAAGGCGGTTTCTAGATTACGAATATCATTCATTGCATCAAAGACTCTAAAAACATCAACTCCATTCTTAATAGAAGTATCAACAAAGCGTTTAACTAAGTCATCAGCATAATGACGATATCCTAAAATATTTTGTCCTCTCAAAAGCATTTGCTGAGGAGTCTTGGGCATGGCTTTCTTTAGAATACGTATTCTTTCCCAAGGATCTTCACCTAAATACCTTATACAAGCATCGAAAGTAGCTCCTCCCCAAGATTCAATTGACCAATAACCAATTTCGTCAATCTTAGTCAAGATTGGTTCCATATCCTCGATGCGCATTCTTGTTGCTAAGAGAGATTGATGCCCATCTCTTAAAACTACTTCTGTTATACCTAATTTTTTACTATTCATATTTTATGAAGATTTATTATGATGATGCAAGGCTAAAGTTTCTGCTATTTTTTTTGATTGGTTCGAAGCAGAAATAACATTCTCTTCTTCATTTTTAGGCGATCCATAAAGATGGCCTACAACTCTAGACATAAGAATTGTGAAGAAAATCAATAAAATTAAAAATATGAAAACTGTGCTCATACCTACAATAGCTAATTCAATTGCTTGCTCTATAAGCTGATTATTCATATCTATAATCTCAATTTTATAATATTTATTAAAAAATTAAAAAACCATCCAAGATGAGTTAAGTAATTTAAGTATATAATTTTAATATATAGGATACTAAATTAAAAAATTACTTAATATGAAAATAATTTAATAAAATATTTCAACTCTATAATCACTCGCTCATGAATCCAATTAAACTTTTTTTTAAAGATAGCTCCTTTACTGCATTTATCCATAGAGGTGGAGCAGAGGATGTAACTGAAAATACCCTAGATGCATTTCAGTATTCAGCTAATCTAGGTTTTGTTTTTATGGAGACAGATGTTCAATCTACTAAAGATGGCAAGATAGTAGTTTTCCATGATGACTCCTTAAAAAGAGTTGCGGGAATAAATAAACAAATAAAACAACTAGATTTAAAACAATTGAAAGATATAAAACTTTTAAAAGGTGGAACAATTCCTACTCTAGATGAGCTCTTACATTCCTTTCCTAAATTAAAATTTAATATTGATATCAAAACACATGAAGCAACTAATGAAAGTATAAAAATAATTAGGCAACATAATGCTTTTGATAGAGTCTGTCTTGCTTCCTTTTCTTCAAAACGTTTAAAGAAAATTAGAAAAATTTTGAATGGGCATCTATGTTCATCTATGGGCATGACAGAAGTTCTAAACCTCGCCTTAAATTCTTATGGTTTAAATTTGAAAATAAGTGACGGCCAATGTGCTCAAGTACCTAAATCGTATTTTGGTATTCCAGTATTAAGTAAGAGATTCATTGATTATGCTCATCATTGTTCTAAATTAGTCCATGTCTGGACAATAAATAATGAAAACGACATGCATAATATTATTAATTTAGGTGTTGACGGTATCATGACTGATTTTCCTAGTGTCCTTAAAAAGGTCCTACTAGAGAAAGGTTTAATGTAGTCTTAATAATTAGAATTAGTCTTCCTGTGGCACTAACCAAAGTAGAATTAATCCAGGAATAAATAACAATAAAAGACTAAGAATTCCAAATCTAGGATTACCAAAAATCAAAGCTACCCAAGCCACTAAAGAAGGACCCAAAACCGCAGCAGACCTTCCTACCAGATTATAAAAACCAAAAAATTCAGTTGCCTTATTTTCTGGGATTAGGTTACTAAAGAAAGATCTACTTATTGCTTGTATACCACCTTGAACAAGACCAATTGTTCCAGCTAAAAGATAAAATTCCTTTGCAGTTGTCATATAAGCACTATAAAAACAAACTAAAATATAAAGAATTATTCCTAAAGTTAATATCCTTTTAAAGCCAATTCTATCCGCATAGTATCCAAATATAATTGTGGAAGGGAAGCCTATAAATTGGGTTAAAAGTAAGGCTGTTATCATCGAAGAAGTATCTAAACCAATATCAGACCCATATGCTGTTGCCATTTTTATAATTGTATAAACACCATCAATATATAACCAGTAAGCTGCTAAAAAGATTGCTACTCTTTTATATTTTTTTATCTTCCGTAGAGTAGTGGCAATATTTTTAAATGAGTTAAATATTAAGGTAGAAGTCTTTTTATTTTCAACCTTATTTTTTACATCAACTTTTATAGAAATAGCAATGGGCAAAGAAAATAAACCCCACCAAATAGCTACACTTAAAAAGGACCATGAAACTGCTTCTGTATTAGAACTGAAACCAAATGAAGATGGGTTTAAATACATTAGAACATTTAGAAAAAAAAGTAGCCCTCCTCCTAGGTATCCTAAGGAGTAACCTAAGGCGGATACCCTATTTCTTTCTTTTGCGCTTGATACAGATAAGATTAAAGAGTCATAAAAAATATTTCCACCATAAAACCCAATACTTCCTAAAATAAAAAAAGACGCCGCTAAGAACCATTGTTTCTCTGGTAATAAAAATAAACAAGATGTTGATAAAATTCCTAAAATTGCAAAGAAACCAAGGAATTTCTTTTGGTTGTTTCCAAGATCAGCATATGCCCCAAGTAGAGGTGCTGTAAGCATTATGAATAAAGCTGCAATTGAATTTGCTGAACCTAATATTGCAGTACTTTCTGTTCCGGTAAAATCAGATGCCCAGTACAACTTAAAAAAAATAGGAAATAAGCCTGCCATCACCGTAGTAGCGAATGCTGAATTGGCCCAATCATAAAAAGCCCAACTCAATTGTTGTTTAGTAAATTTATTTTGACCTGACATTATTTTTAATGATAATCTAATTACTAAATATAAGGAGAGTATATTTTGGAACAAGATAAAAAAACATGGGTGACTCTGGGAGTTTTTGCAATTGCAATAGCTGTAATAATTGCATTGCAAATCGTATTTTCTATTTATTTACAAAATATATACTAGAAAGTATTAAATAGATAACTATAGTCTTCTTAGTTATTTATTCCCAATCTCCCGTCATGCCTGCACTTAGATCTGCGGTTTTTCCTCCGTCTGCTGCAATACATTCCCCTGTTATAAAACTAGAATCAGAGCTTAATAAAAACCTAGCTATCGTAGCCATTTCCTCAGGTTCAGCTATTCTCTTTAGTGGGATTGAATTTGCTGTTGAATCAAGTAATTCCTGAGTATTGAGCATAACTTTACTAGCTTCAGTCAAAACAGCACCTGGAGCAATACAATTAACTCTTACATACGGTGCAGCTTCTATTGCAGCTGTTTGAGTAAGGCTAATTAACCCTGCTTTGGCAGCTGCATAAGCACCTAAAGTAGAAGTGCCTCTTAAACCAACAACCGAACTAATATTAACTATAGAACCTTCCTTTTCAGCCATCATATAAGGTACCACTTCCCTAATACCTACAAATGCCGCATCCAGAGAAACTGTAAAGTTTTCTCTCCATTCCTCTAATGTTAAATCTTTAATTAATCCTCCATGGATGGACATTGCGTTATTAACTAGACCATCGATTTTGCCCCATCTCTCTTTATATGATTTTAAGCACTTTATAAAACTATCTTCGTCACTAATATCAATAGAACAGATCTCTACATTTCCTCCTAACTTTTTAATTTCATCCGCTACTGAGATTAGTGCATCCTCTCTTCTTCCTAAAATAGCAACATGAGCTCCAGATTGTGAACATTCTTTTGCTATAGCTGCCCCTATACCCGACCCCCCCCCAGTAATAATTATTTTTTTATCTTTCATCATCATAGTAAATTAATGCATATAAGAACCGCCATTAGGCGATAAAGTTTGACCTGTAAAGAAACTAGAATCATCAGAAAGAAGAAAAAGACTTGTTCTAGCTACTTCTTCTGGCTGTCCGAGCCTTCCTAGAGGAATAGATGCAGCAAGAGAATCTTGATATTCTTGTGGAATACTATCCATCATTCTTCCAGAAATTGGGCCTGGACAAATTGCATTTACTCTAATACCTTTTGAACTTAAGTTCAGTGCTAGTGCCCTTGTAAAGGACAAAAGAGCTCCCTTTGATGTGCAATAAGCTAATGGTCCATCTCCAGTGTAAGCAGAAGTACTAGAAATATTAACTATAGAACCTTTAGTTTTATTTTCAAACATCAACCTTACAGCTTCTCTTGTTATATAAAAAGCTCCATCAAGATTTACACCAATGACCCCTCTCCAACCTTCATCATTTGTTTCATGAATTTCTGCGTTCTCACCATCACCAGGAGATCTGCCGATCCCAGCATTATTAACAACGCCATCAATTCTTTTATAAGAAGCCTTTATTTCAGCAAACATATCCATAACCATTGAACTATCTGAAATATCCCCAGCATAAACCTGATGGGTGCCTCCTTTGAGCATCGACAAAGTATTTTTTAGATCAGATTCATTTATATCATTTAGCATTAATGAAGCTCCCTCATCTGCAAATATTTTCGCTGTTTCTCTACCCATCCCAAAACCAGCACCACTTATTAAAATAACTTTATCTCTTAATCTCATGATTTTACCTCTACTAAATTTCTCGCAATTTCCCTTGCTCCTTTAATTGCACCTTCAATGTAACCTATATTATAACAATCGCCTACTACTTGAGTTTTGATATCTAAGCTCTCAAGTTTTTTGGATAAAAGATTATCTGACTCTGCTCCTGTAGCAATAATAACTTGATCTGCTTTGCAATCATGGCTCATCCCATTTGAAGTATAAAGAATGTTAGTTTTATTAATTTTTTCAATCCTTGCCCCTAAAACTAAATTAACGCCCTTTTCCTTTAATTCATGAATTAACCTAGCTCGTCTAACAATACTTAAATTGGTGCCTAAATTATTTGTAGATTCCAAGATTGTTATTTTTCTTCTCCGTTCTGTTAGAAATTCTGCTAACTCTAGACCCACTAAGTCGCCTCCAATAATTGTTATATTTCTAGAAAAAGGCATCCAAAATCTACTAACAAATCTTAAAAAAGGAATATTTCTTAATAATTGACTCGCTCGACCTAACCTCAATATTAAATTACTAGAGAATGATAATTTTTTTAATATCTTAGTTTCTTTACTAAAAAGCAAACTTCTAAGTTGTTCACCGTCAAAAACATGAGGTAAATCTTTTCCAAGGATTTTAGGCGAGTTTCTAATAGCACCAGTTGCAATGACAACTAAATCGGGATTTAGACTCTTTATTTCTTGAGAAGTTGCTAACTTATCTAACTTTATCTCTACATCACTATTTTTAATAAAGTCTTTTAAATAATTAATGAATTTTAAATTTGGATCATATGCTAATCCTGCAATCCTTGCTGTGCCCCCTAAATCTTTTTCTTTTTCCCAAAGACTAATTTTGTGACCTTGTATAGAAAGTAATCTTGCTACTTCCATACCGGCTGGTCCTCCACCTACAATTATCACATTGAGTTTTTTCTTAACCTTCTTTAATAGATCTTGATCTTCCTCTTCATAACCTAGGCTTGAATTAACTGCGCAAGACATAGGTCCATTTATAAAAATTTTACTAACGCAAACATAACAATAAATACAAGGCCTTATAGTTTTATCTAGTCCATTTACCACTTTTTTAGGTAGGTCTGGATCTGCCAATAATTTTCTTCCTAAAGCTAAAAAATCAAAATCCTTTTTTTGAATACTCTTCTCCGCTAAACCTAGCTCCAATCTTCCTACGGCAATAATTGGTATTTTTACAGATTTCTTTGCGAGTTTGGCAAATTCAAGAAACCCTCCTGGTTCATGAACTAAAGGACCTTCTGTGAATGCTATCCCTATATTACTATTTCCATAGGCACTTACATCCAAAGCATCAGCCCCGGCATTTTCAGCTATTTTTGCTGTTTCAATAAAATCATCTGTTGTTAAGCCATTCTTTAGTCTAAATTCTGCAGCATCAAGCCTAACTAGAATGGGAAAATTTATACCAACCTCATTCCTTATTGACTGAATTATTTCTTCTAATAATTTAGCTCTTTTCTGAGGTGATCCGCCGTATTTATCTTTGCGCCTATTTATGGAAGGGGATAAAAAACTTGAAATTAAATAACCATGTCCAGCATGAATTTCTAATGCATCAAATCCTGAAGTTTTTACCCTTCTAGCAGCCTCTACAAAATAAACTATTTCTCTATCTATTTCTTCTAAAGATAATTCATGATATCTAGGTCCTTTCCCATCAGGCCCTGCTGATTTTACAAAGGTCGCAATCTCATCTTGGGTAAGAATTTCAATTAAATCACTTTTTTCTTTTTCAGGGATTGACGGAACCAGTATTGGCCTGCCAGCCACTACATCTTCTTGAGAGACCTTACCACTTTGATTTAACTGAGCGGCAATCTTTGAATCATATGCATGCACTCTATTTGTTAAGTCTAAAAGATCTGGAATAAATTCATCCTTTGATAGTCCAATCATATTAGGCATAGATGAGCCTAATGGCCAACTAACAGAAGAAGTTTCTAATATTATTAGTCCTGCACCTCCTTTTGCTCTCGCCTCAATATAAGTCTTTAGTTTTTCACTTACTTTACCTGTCGAATGAGCAAAATTTGATCCCATAGGAGCTAAAATCATACGGTTCTTTAATTCCATTTGGTTTATAGAACCTGATGATGATAGAAAGGGATAGTTAGTATTTTTCATACTGTTGTTAATTAACTCACTTAAATTATTTAACTTTTATTTTTGGGATTTTACTACTCCTCCTTAAGGTCATAAGGAATTTTTCGGCATCTATAGGAGGGTTTACATCTGTTAAGTTATTTTTACCAGCCCAAAATTCTTCCCAAGAAGGCCATAGAGAATGAAATTCTCCTTCATATCTCTCTATGGAAGGCCATCTCATCTTATTTATTCCTAAAGGAGGACTATTTAAGTCTGAAGCATACCAATATAAAGGCAGTCTTCTCTTAAAAAACCATTCTTGATTTAAATAAATGTAGTCATCCCAATACATCATTTGCATAATGATCCACTCGTTATTAGTTTCATGTTCATTTTTTGAGTAAACAATACCATGAGCATTTGATGGATCAGTAAATTCAATTATATGATTACCTGTATGATGAGATGTGCCAGTAAACTGATCTCTTAATGTTGAATCAAACCAATTTTTTAATGCCAATCTACCTGATTTATTCTTTCCAGCTTTGACATCCTCTGGAAACAAGGAAACTAAGGCATCTAAATCTCTAATATCTAAAGCTAATGAGTATTTAGCCACTAATTGTTTGATGGAGTCTAAAGATTCTAACCTTTCAATTCTTTCTTCTAATGACTTCATAATTATAAGCTAAGAACCTGCATAAACTGGAGGTCGCTTATCTTTCCATGGCCTTGCAACCTCTAGCTGTGAAGCCAAGGATAGCAATAATGCATCATCACCAAATTTTGCACTAAACATTGATCCTATTGGTAAATCTAAGTTACTCCAGTTTAATGGCACTGAAATACTGGGCTGTCCAGTTTGGTTATAAAGACCCGTAAAACCTGAATATGATAATAAATTATTTATATAAGTGCTTACATCCTTTGAAGACATATCAATTTCTCCTATCCTAACAGGAGGTTTATTCAATACTGGGCTTAGAATAACATCATAATTTTCCATAAAATTACCAAGAGTCCTTCCTGCCTGATGATTTAAGAGAGTTGCGTGAGCATATTGATCTGCTGTGGCCTTTTTTCCGTTTTCATACATTCTATAAGTAATATGCTCTACATCACCCTCCTTAAGACTCCTTCCTAACTGTTGAGCTCTCATATCTAAGGTTAATGCAACGTTTGCTGATATTATTGTACCCACAGCATTACCCAAAACCTCTACATCTAAATCAGGTGAAGCTAACTCTACATCATGTCCTAATTCTTGACATAATTCAGCTGTATTCTTAATTGCATGAATAACTTCAGAATCTATTTCTTTGTCTTCGGGAAGAGATAAAGCAACCTTTAATTTCTTAGGATAATTGGAGCAAGAAGATAAAAAAGTTTTCTTATTATGTGGAACTGAGTAAGGATCTCCCGGAGCAGGTCCAGAAGTGGCATCTAATAAGGCAGCTGAATCTCTAACTGTCCGTGAAACACAGTGGCTAATAGATTGACCTGCCCAACCTTCCCCTCTATCTGGTCCAAATGGAGTTCTTGCCCTACTGGGTTTTAATCCAATTAAACCGCAACATGAAGCTGGAATTCTAATAGAACCTCCACCATCACTAGCATTAGCCATTGGTAAAACACCAGATGCTACAGCAGAAGATGCTCCGCCACTTGAACCACCTGAAGAATAGTCAAGATTCCAAGGATTTCTTGTAGGCCCATAAAGAGATGGCTCAGTAGTCACTGTTAAACCAAATTCTGGAGTATTTGTTTTTCCAAAAATAACCAATCCTGCATTTAAGTATCTCTCCACCAAAGTACTATTATGATCAGCTATATTTTCTTTAAAAAAATTTGATCCATTAGTTAGCGCTGTCCCTGTAAGCATTAAGTGCAAATCCTTGAGTAAAAAAGGAACTCCCATGAAAGGACCATCTGGCAAACCTTTTGCTATTGACTTTCTAGCTTCATCATAGAGTTTATGCACAACTGCATTTGTTTGTGGATTAATGTTTTCATTTCTCTCTATAGCTTCATTAAGAAGATCCTCGGGTGACACTTCTTTAGATTTAACTAAACTTGCTAGACCTATACCATCATATTTATCATATTCTTTAAAACTCATCTTTAACCTCTTGTAAATTCTATTTTTCTTCCTCTTACATTTTCTGAGACTTTTCCTTCACTATAAGCTATCTCTCCATTAATTAATGTCTTAATTATAGTAGAACTAAACTTATCGCCTTCAAAAGGCGACCAACCACATTTATATTCAAGATTCTCATCACTAATTAACTGTTCTTTTTCTGTATCAACTAGAACTATATCAGCCCAATAACCTTCCCTTAGAAACCCTCTTTCTTTGATATCAAATCTTTTGGCTACATTGTGTGAAGTTACCCTGGGGACATCTTCAAGAGATAAATCTCCCTCTTTATATAGTTCTAAAACACCCAATAAGGTATGTTGTATACTAGGCATTCCTGAAGGGCATGTAAAGTAAGGGTTCTCTTTAGCCTTTTTATCATGAGGAGCATGATCAGTAGCAACAAAATCAATTAGACCAGATTTTAGAGCTTGTCTTAATGCCAATTTATCTTGTTGATCTTTAATAGACGGATTACATTTAATTAATGTACCTTTTATTGCATAATCAGATGAAGAAAAAAATAAATGTGGAATACATACTTCGGCAGTTATTTTCTTTTTTTCAATATTGTCATTCGAAAATAATAATAACTCTTCTTTTGTTGAAACATGCAAAATGTGTAAATTGGAATTAAATTTTGTAGCCAAGTCTACAGCTTTCTTACTTGAAGCTAAACACGCCTCTCTAGACCTAATGAATTCATGATTTTCTATGGGAATATCTTCACCATATCTAAGTCTATATTCTTTTTCGAGAGAAAGGATCATTGGAGTATCTTCGCAATGAGTAGTAATTATAACCGGCGAATCCTTAAATATGTTTTCTAAGCTGACAGGATTATCAACTAAAAGATTACCGGTCGAAGAACCCATGAAAACTTTTACACCACAAACTTCATAAGGGTTTATAGACCTTATTTCATCTATATTGGTATTACTAGTACCCATGTAAAAAGAGAAATTCGCATGTGAGTTATTGCTAGCTATTTCTATTTTTTCTTTCCATAGATCATGAGTTAATGTTGGTGGAAGTACATTTGGCATATCCATAAAAGAAGTTGTACCTCCTGCAACAGCTGCTCTTGATTCAGAATATATGTCTCCTTTGTCTGTTAAACCAGGTTCTCTAAAGTGCACCTGATCATCTATAACACCTGGCATGAGAGTTAAGCCAGCGCCATCAATGAAATCCCCTTGAGGTTCTATTAATTTATCTATTTTTTCTATCTTGCCATTTTTAATTAAGATATCTTTTTCTTCTACAAGGCCCTCATTTACTACTCTGCTATTTATTATTGTGAGATTATTCATTTATTACTTCTAATTTTTATTTTGAAACATTTAAACCTGCCCTTCTACCCGAAAAGATGCAATCGCTGATTGATAAGCCGCTGACATAGATATTCGAACAAATACCAACTGCAGTCCTTCCTGCTGCATACAATCCTTTTATATCTTCTCCCTTACAATCTTTAACATTGCCAGTTTCTTCATTTACCACCAAACCGCCTAAAGTTAATACGGCGCACGGAAAATATTTACTGTCCACTGACACATCCATTGCATAGAAAGGACCTTTACTTATCTCCCTACAATCTTCTGAAGACTTACCAAATTTATCTTTCTTCTTCCCTTTAGCAACTAAATTATATTGTTCTATTGATGAATATAGCTTTAATGGCGACATACCGCACTTTTTAGCTAAACCAGCAATGGTATTTGATTTCTTTGAATTAAATAACATACTTAGTATTGCAGGGTTTCTCTGAAAAGGAAGAACTTTTCCCGGACCAATTTGTTTCCATGCCTCCTTCCTTAAAGAGCTATCCAGAATAAGAATAGCTTTACCTTCTTGCCTTTCACACATAGCATCTCCTAAAGTAGCTCCATAGACCATTTCATTTGAATATCTTGATCCTTCTTTATTAACAACTATTCCTTGACCCCATGCTAGAGGTGGGTTGAGAAACCTCCAAGCTGTAACTCTATCCATTAAATTAACGGCTGCGCCAACAGACTGCCCTAATCTTATGCCGGCACCGTTATCTCCTGTTGTCCCCAAAGGAATACCACCTTTGTATTTAGGAGCATAATAGCTCACCATCTTCTTGTTAAAAATAAAACCTCCAGAGGATAAAACTACTCCCTTTGATGCTTTTATTAATTTTTTTATTCTAACTTTTTCTTCAATCTTAATAGCCTTATTTCTGTAGTAATTTGCTAGTGGCCTTATATACATTTGAAGAGCCTGTGCCCTCTGAGAATAAATTTTATGCAGCTTAGATAGTCTTGTTCCAGGTGGCATATGAAGGACTTCAACTCCAATAATCTTATTTCTTCTATTAACAATAAGATTAGTAACTTCAGTTTGAAATAGAGTTTTGACTCCTTTCTTTATGGCTGACTCTAATAAAGGATTAAAAATTGCTATTCCAACTCCAGTCGCTAAAGATCTTCCTTTTATGTAGCCTTTGTGCCCTCTGGGAGCTGGCTTTGCTATTTTTGCATAACTTGGAACAAGGGAATTATCTGAATGATAAAGAAAATATTGCTTATTAGGATATGAAGTTTTTTTTGTATAAGTGGATGAATTAAACTTAACTCCATGACCAATCAGCCACTCAAGATTAGACGGGCTCTCTTCGCAAAACTTATGCAAAGTTGAATCTTTAACAACTCCATCAGTTTCTATTTTTAAATATTTATACATTTCCTCTACTGAATCCTTAACCTTAGCTTCTTTCTGAATTGAAGTTCCGCCACCGGCATAATAAATACCTCCGCTAGCTGCAGTTGCGCCTCCTCCAAAAAATCTATCTATAACTAATACTTGTTTTTGATGGTCTGAAGCTTCAAGAGCAGATGCTATTCCTGCACCTCCACATCCCACTATAAGAACATCTGTCACTTCATCCCATTGAAGTTCTTTTTCAGATTGAGGTTTTAGAGGTTCTTTAATCTCTGAAAACCAATGATCATCTAATGGTGTTAAATTACTCACTATATTTATAACTTTTGAATCTTTATCTTGCCATATTCTAAACCTTCACCCGAATAATAATTTACAGAGTGTCTCTTTAATACGCTCAAAACAAGATTTATCATCGTACTGCTATTTCCGCAAATGATAGTTAAAGGTAATAAGTTTTGATTTAAAAAAATAAAATTCTCTACTAGAATATCTACTTCATTATGCTTTATTCCGTGTAAGTCTAAAATATGATTGCCCATTAGTACTTAAATTTTATATGTAGATCCTTAAATTTCATGAAGAATGTTAGAATACCCTGTAATTTTAAGATTATATTTATTCTAATTTGTATTAGTTTCTTAAAGTAAAGTCTAAGAAATTATCAAACCTAAACATGTCTATATTATCATTCATGCTCTATATTCCATTTTTAAGTTAATTATAACTAACTTTATGTTTGTAGCATTTAAATCAAAAATCTATAATCTGCCAAATAAATTTTATTACGAATATTAAAAATATGAAGATTTTGTACAGAAGATTCACTGCCTTTGCATTAATTTATACACTATTGGTAATTTCTCAGGCTACCTTATCTGATGAGATAGAGGAAGATAATCAACCGAAAGATTCTAATAAAGAATATGTAAAAGAAATGAATCATTACGAGGGTTTGATAGATATTTATCAGAATCCAAAAAATGCAGAAACATATTTTAAAATTAAGAAAGATCAGCTCAATCAAGAATATATCTATTTTTCTCATGTAATAGATGGCATAGTTGAGGGGCGAAAAAATAGAGGAAGTTACCTAGATAATGGACTAATAAAGTTTGTTAAAATCTTTAATTCAATAAGACTAATAAGAATAAATAGTTCCTTTAAGTATGATGAAGATAATGCACTATCTAACTCTCAGGGAGCAAATATCTCAGATGCTATCATTGAAGTCTTTCCAATAAAATCTGAAAACGAAGATGAATATATAATTGATGTAACATCACTTTTTTTATCTGAAAGTCTCACAAACATTAAGCCTTTACCTGATCCTGAGAACCCTCATTTAAAAGGATTAAAATGGGGAAAAATTAATTCTAAAAAATCTCTTATTTCTAGAATACAAAATTATCCTAATAATTCTGACCTAGAAGTTGAATATTTATATGAAAATTCACCTATCTCCGAATCTTATGGTAAGGATAAATTTGAAGACATAATTGATTCAAGGAATATTATTCTTTCATTGAGGTATAGCTTTATAAAACCTCCCTCAAATAACTTTGAACCAAGATATGCTGATCAGAGGGTGGGATTCTTTAGTCAACGTATCACTAATCTAACTTCTAAAGATATTACTCCTTATGCAGATCTTATACACAAATGGTTTCTTGAAAAGAAAGAACCTGATAAAGAATTTTCTGAGCCAATTAAGCCAATTACTTTCTGGATAGAAAATACCGCACCTAAAGAATTAATACCTTATATAAAAGAAGGCGTTTTAGCTTGGAATAATGCTTTCAAAAAGGCAGGTTTTTTAAATGCCCTGGATGTAAAATTACAGCCTGATGATGCTGACTGGGATGCAGGGGACATCAGATATAATGTAATTAGATGGACTTCCTCTCCCAAACCGCCATTTGGTGGTTACGGGCCTAGTTTTGTCAATCCAAGAACAGGGGAGATATTGGGTGCTGACATTATGCTGGAATGGGTCTATCTTACAAATAGACTTTTTGTTGATTCAATCTTTTCATATGAAAGCTATAATTCTATTGATTCATATTCTAACTGTTCAATTGATTCAATAACTCAAAGAAGTAATTTTCTAGCTACTTTGGTATCGAACTCTTCATCAGAAACGGAAAGTAAGATCATTGAGCAAGGTATAATTTCATTAGTTCTTCATGAAGTGGGTCACACCTTAGGTTTAAATCATAATTTTAAAGCTAGTTACTTACATGATCCTGTATCGATACATGATCAAAGTATAACTAGTAAAGAAGGAGTAACATCATCTGTAATGGATTATGCTCCTACTAACCTAGCACCTTTAGGCAAGGAGCAAGGCGATTATTATGATACTTTTCCTGGTGTTTATGATGACTGGGCGATTGAATTTGCTTATACACCAGATTTAGGCTCAAATTCTATAGAAAAAATTTTATCTAAATCAGTAGACCCAAAATTAATGTTTGGAAATGATGCTGACGATATGAGAGGTCCAGGCAGAGGTATTGATCCAAGGGCTATGGTTAGTGATTTGTCTAATGATCCAATTAAATATGCCGAAGAAAGAATCCAATTAATAAATAAAACGCTATCAGACTTACCTGAAAAGTTTAATAAAAAAGCAACCAGCTGGGAACAATATAGAAAAGCTTATATGCTATTAACTACTGACATAGGCAGATCTTTAGAAACTGCTTCACGCTACATAGGAGGTGTTTATGTTAATCGAAGTTTTCCAGATCAAGATACGGATTTAGAACCTTTTGAACCAGTCCCATATAAAGTTCAAAAGAAAGCAATGCAAATGATTGCAAAGCATGCTTTTGCACCAGATGCATTTACTCTAGATAAAAATTTAGCGAGTAAACTGCAACTAGAAAGAAGGGGGTTCGATTTTTATGGAGAACATGAAGACCCTCAAATTCTTAGAAGAATACTGTCTATTCAAACAGCCGTTATGAACCATTTATTGGATGGCTGGATGATGTACAGACTTTCAGATAGCGAATACTACGGAAACAGCTACAGCTCTTCAGAGATGCTGAGAGATTTAACTGATGCCATCTTCTTAGAAGATGTCTCTTCACCAATAAACGCAATGAGAAGAAATTTACAAATTAGATATGTAAGAAGGCTACTAAATATTCTATCTCAAGATTATTATGATGATTTATCAGTTACTGCAGCTTATAGTTCTTTAAGATATATTGAAAAGATAATTAGAAAAAACTCTAGAGATCAACCAACAATGGAACAAAGATCATTATTATCTTGGCTTATAGAATCTGGATTAGATAGAGCTCAATAAATTAGATATAAAACTGCCCTACCCATTTTCTAAACTTATTTATTGGTCCATCCCCATCACAAAGCATAGGGTTTGGCCAATAAGATTTATTTTCCCATATGGGGATATCATCATTAATGCCATTTGCTATACCATCTATGATGGCCATTCCTAGGGTGTCCTCTATATCTTTACTAACTTTCATTTGCCATCTTAATATAGAATTTTCTTTATCAACCGGACATGAAGCGTTAACCATAACAAACTCTCCACCATCAGGAGGTAAATTTACCATCCTTAATAATACTTGACCCAACCCCCAAGATTCTCTGGTAAAAGTAGTAGTAAATTGTTCTTTATATGAACCCTTATATTTATCTGAAACACTATCACTATTTTCTGGATCCATTAATGTCTCGGCAACAGTTTTTCTATAGATTCCATCTATATATGCGTCTGTTTCAGGTAGTGAAGGAGATTGATGAACAGTTGGGAAATGGGCTTGATCTACATCATTTTCTGCAATCTCTTGAAGGCAAGTGCCAATATTATATTCAAAGAAATGAGATTTACCCCATTTATCAGAATCTCTATTAAATTCCTTAACCTCGGGTAGCTCAAAATAAGGTTCTTTACCTTCTGCATGATACCAGGCCATAATGATACCGTTTTGTTCAACAAGTTTATAAGTATCTAGAACTTGGTTTTGCGCTTTTATTGGAATTGAATCCGCGTAAGGAACATCTACACAAACTCCTTCTCCACTCCAAGCCCATCCATGAAATGGACAAACAATGGAATCTTTTGATACATGGCCACCATGACCTAAATGTGCTCCTAAGTGAGGGCAAAAAGGAGCAACCGCTTTTGACTGACCACTTTCAGTTCTAAATAGAACTACATCTTCTCCACAAAATTTTACTGTTTTAACTTCTCCTTCTTTAAGTTCATGACTCCAAGAAAGACAAAACCAGCCGTGAGGAATTTCTAAAGGTATTCTTGCATTCATAAATTCTCCTAAAATAAATCTGGAATATCTGGGTTGGTTCTATTTATTAAACTATCTACAAAATCTTTATATGATTTATCGCTTTCTGGATTTTCTGGCATTAACCAATATTTATCATCTTTTATTCCATTTAAACAAAATTCAGCAACTTCATCGGGATGAGTAGTTTTTAGTTCTTTACCCATTGAGCTAACCATTTCTTTCATTGCTTCTAGTGATTCTATTTTAAAAACTGGTTCAGATTCTTGTGCTAAGTTTTCAGGTCTATTTCTCTCGGAACCATACAAACCTGTTTCAACTACATGAGGTCCAGGAAATAATATTGAGACTCCTATAGACGCCTGCAAAGATAGAAGTTGAAAATATAATGCCTCTGATATCGTAGCAACTGAAGATTTAGTAGTCGCATATATAGGAGTAGAAGGATAAGTTACTAATACTCCATTTCCTGAGCAGGTATTAATAACTCTGGCTTCTTCTCCATGAGCAAGCATTAAAGGCACGAAAACTTTAATTCCATGAATGACTCCCCATACATTTACTTTAAAAGCCCACTCCCAATCGTTAATAGACAGATCCCAGAGAGGGAAAGAAGCCTCTTGTGGAGCTATTCCTGCATTATTAAATAATAAATGTACATTACCTAAATCATTATTGACTGAGTTACTTAGGTCTTTAATAGAATCAAGTTCTGCAACATTTGTAACATAAGTCTTAACATTAAGGCCCTCCTCATTTAAGAGATTTGCAGCATTATCTAAAGCATCCTCTTCTATGTCTGCTAAAGCAACCTTAGCACCTTCTTTAGCTAAAAAACGTCCTAAAGATAATCCCACCCCGCTGGCACCACCAGTAATAACTGCCACTTTATTTTTATAATTTTTCATAAAATTCTTGACTTACTTTTTTGGTCCTCCATTTTCTCCAGGCCACCTCGTTCCACCAATAGTATCGGCAAAAGGCCAAAACTGTTTTCCATCTAGTTCACCTTCTAGAGTTATTTCTCTTCCAAGAAAAATTGGTGTCCATAGTTGAGTTGACACTTTTTCTTTAATTGGTAGAAGAGTGGCAACGGGATCCCAAGGACTATCTCTTAAAATAAGTTCACCTTCTAATTCCTGCATAAAAGCAGTCCCGTATGTACTTTTGACTCTGACTACATGTGGAGGAAAATCGTATTTATTTTCAGCCATATCGACAGATCTCAATGATTTTATCCACCACTCATTATGTTCGTACTCATCAAGATTAGGTAAATCACCCTTCACATCTCCTACAAATTCTACAAAGGTATGGCCTTGGTGCGTTACCTTTGCTTCCACATGATCAAAAAATCTAAAATAAGAAGTATCAGCAAGATACTTTGGCTGGCCCCAGTGCTCATGACTTCCATAGACGGCCTGCTCTTGATTTATGCCGATACCTAGAGTGTAATCACCTTCAATGCCCTCATAACTCGCGGCGGCATTTACCACAACACCATATTCAGGTTCATTGTTAACTGGAAAATTATAAATAGTTATAGTTACATTAGGCTCAGAACCCGCCTCTATGCCAGGAGGCAATAAAGCAGATATATTTTCTTCACCTGTTTTATAAATTATTCTTAACATGGGCCAATTATAGATTTCTCCAGGATTTGATTGAGGGCCGTTTGTTGTTTCTGAGGACATATTTTCTCCTTTAAAATTTAAATATTAGTTTTTAAAATTAATTTCTTTAACCTTCGAGCATTATGATGCGTATAATCATAAGACATCTCTCCATCTAATTCTAGATGAGGATATCTAGTAAATAACTCTTTAAACATTACCTCTACTTGAGCTCTTACCAAAGTTACACCGATACAGTAGTGCGGGCCTTGTCCAAAACTAATGCTATTCTCTTGACTTCTTAGGATATCAAACTGGTCTGAGTTTTTAAATGCATCTGGATCTCTTCCAGCTGTAGTTGACAGTAACTGCAACATTTGACCTTTTTTTATCAAGTTACCTTCCAAGTCAACATCCTCTGATGCATATCTGGCTAATCCCGTTTTACCTGAACTGGAATGTCTTAATACTTCTGAAATAGCATTTTGTATTAGAGATTCATCATTTAAGACCATTTTAAGCTGTTCAGGGTGCTCTAATAATGTTTTGATAAAATAACTATGTAAGTCTACAGCAGTATCTGATCCTGCTGCTAATACAGACCCCATGAGTGCGCACATTTCCCAATTATTTAATTTTTCTCCATCTTCCTCTGCAGTTATCAAGGCAGATAAAAAATCTTCTCCAGGATTTAAACGCCTTTCTTCTATTAACTCATTAAGCATCTCTAAACCTTCTTCAATACTAGCAGTAGCTTCTGAGCGTTCTTCATCGCTTAGCATAGGATTTATTCCTCTAACAATACCGTAAGCCAAGCTACTAAATATCTCAAAATAATTAGACGGCACTCCAGCTAAACTAGCAATTGCTTGAGTTGGGATTCTTTCGCCTATTTCTGCAGCAAAGTTAAATTTATCTACCTTACCTATTTGGTCAAACCGCTCGGCTACGAGTATAGAAAACTTTTTCTTCATAAATTCCATAACTCTAGGAGAAAAAGCTGGCAGAGCTAATTTTCTTAATCTTAAGTGGTTCTTTCGATCTAAAAAAAATAAATTGTTGTCCATGAGATTTTCAAATGAAGATTTTTCTTTTGAATTATTCTTTTCAGGGGCAAATTCCCATAAATTAAAATCAGTTGACAGCCTTCTATCTAATAAACAATTCGCTATCCTCCTATTTCCACTTATTAACCAACATTGCCATTTATCAAACCAAGCTATGGGATGATCATTTAATAATCTATCTAATGTGGGTTGTGGGTTGTGAATAAACTCCTTAGAGTTAGGATCAAAAAATTCATCTACGAGGGAGGGTTTTTTAGTCATGATTATTTAATTTAGGTATTTACTTTTTTTTGAATTAAATCCTACCATCAAAAAGACTACTAAAGAACCTATTAATAGTGCTTTACCAGGTTCCAGCGGAAAAGAAACTAATACGACTGCCATAAATAATGATGCGCCTCTTTCTACTGAATTTCTTACTAGAGACATAGAAACCTGAGCACACCCTATGGCTGTCAAAGTCATAAATTGAGCAAAAATTATACCTTGAAAAGAAACAAGAGCTGTCATCAAAGGCACAACAAGATAAAACCAAGGAAATCCAAAACTAACATATGAACCAATACCATCATAAATTGAATTCATCTCTTTTATTCCCTTACGCCATCTATTAACTACAACTATATGAGGTCCTGTTGCTAAAATTCCTTGATAACTAAAAAAGGGAACAAATAGACTAGAAAGAAAATTTCTTATGGACATGGATAAATGAGATCTGTTCGTATTAAATTCCTGAACATCATCTAATCTTTCATCTAAAGCATCTTTTGTAATTTCATTACCAGTTATTAGATCTCCAAAAAAAATAACGTACGCAATTAATGCCAATGGAAGTGCTTCAATAAAATGACGTATCTCTGGCCAACCTACATATAGTGGGGAGACCTTTTGTATCATAGATGGCAAATTAATTTCTGCCCATCTCCATTCAGGATAAAAATTTAGCTCTCCTGTTAAGTAACCAACTAAACCTGCTAAAAGCATTCCAGGAATAAGACCTAATGAGGTTAATTTAGATAAAAACGGTAGGGCAATTGATAGCCTTTTAAATATCAAAGAATTTGCTAAAAATATAGTAATGATAATTGAAGAAAAAATAGCTATAGGTTGATTGATTAAGAGATCTGGCCTATCTATAAAAACTGCTTTTAAAGCTGCAATAGCTGCTCCTAATATAATTCCTGACTTCAGTGCATTTGGTATTAAGGAAATTAATTTTTCTCCAGTACCAGTTATGCCAAGTAAAAAACAAATTAATGCAAAGTCTAAACTTAGGGCTATCATCACCATTAAATTCTCTTGATGCGAACCTAAACCTAGAGGAGTAAAAAAGGCTATAACAAGAGGAAAAACTGGAGTCATCAACCCTGCCATAAGGTTTTCTCCAAAAATTATTGGAGAAGTTGCAATTAATACAGTACTAAAAAATAAAAAAATTAACGCTTCATCTTGCGTCAGTCCAAACCAATTAATTAAAAAAGGAAGCAATAATAGAGCTGCAGCTGAACCAGCTAAAACTCCCTGCAGATATTCAGACAGTGAAAATCTAAAATGAATAAAAGGTATCCTTAAAGTAAAAGGGCCCCATTTAATTCCTTTATTCTTATCCAAATTACCGTATTTTTTTTAGAAATTGTAAAATAATTTCATTAACCTCATTAGGTGATTCCTGTTGCGTCCAATGCCCAATGCCCTCTAACTCCTCTGAAATAATTAAATTTTTGTAATTTAATTGAATTCTTTCTAATAGAGTTTCCTTTGAAGGCACAAAGAAATTTACTGGATCAAGGCTACCAGTAATAAAAAAAGCTGGTTGTTTTAACTTTTTAGGTAAGTCTTCTAATTCATGCCAATCTATATTTTGTGCTCTATATCTATTTAAAGGTCCTCTCATACCTCCTATTTCAAATTGGCTAACAAAATAATCAATATCTTCTGAAGATAGCCAAGAAGGTAAATCAGGAAATTCTTCCATCCCTTCTAAAAAGGTAGAATCAGAAGTTTTGGGAGGGTTAAGACCGCTCTCACCTCTATTTATTGCATTTGCCATCCCTCTGCCATCGCTATTAGTATAGGTAATCGTTAAGCTTTTCTTTAAATCTTCTTCAAATTCTTTTTCAGCAACTCCTTCATCTTGAAAATATAATTGATAAAAAAACTTATCTTTATAGACTTTTTTCCATAAATCTAAAGCTGGTAAAGGGCCCCTACCTCCCATATACGGAACAGACATAGAGCCAGTTCCTATTATTCGGCTTGGATATAGAGCTGCTGTATTAAGAGCTATAGGAGCTCCCCAGTCATGCCCTATAGTTATAGCCTTTTCATACCCTAAGGCATCTATCAGACCGATTACATCGGCTGTTAACTCTTTCATGGTATAAGAATCTATTGGATGAGGTTTATCTGATTCACCATAACCTCTAACATCATAAGCTACAGCTTTATATCCAGCTTCTGCAATTACAGGTAATTGAAATCTATAGCTATACCAACTTTCTGGCCATCCATGACAAAAAACTACTAAAGGACCCTCTCCTATAGTTGCGATTCTAAGATTTATGCCATTAGAAGAAATATGTTTAAAATTAAGTTCGTTCATCTTTTAAAGAATTTATAAATAAAATTCCAAACAACATAACATTTATGAATCCAATGAACCCATTATTAGTCGAATTCATGATCTTTTTATTAAATACAAAGAACTCAATGAAGTGAACTACTAACAATCCTATAAAAAGATAATTTAAAAAAAACCAAAAACTAAATAAATAGTTTGATCCGCAAATTAACCAAAATAAAATAGAAGGTATTTTTAATAAATGACTCATGTAGAGGGCTGACAATTAAAAACTGGAATATTTCTTTCTGTTGCTTCCTGATATTTTTTATAGTTTGGAAATGCATCGCAAATCAAAGGCCATAAAAGGTCCTTATCTTCATCGGTAATTCTTTTTGCCTCTGATTTAAACTTATCTCCTTTCAATATAACCTCTACTTCAGGATTAGATCTAAGATTCCAATACCAGCTTGGATGGTCATCTGCTCCACCCTTAGAGGCAACTATAAGCACACCTTCTTTATATGGTACATACATAATAGGTATAGATCTTAACTTACCTGTCTTAGCTCCAGTCATGGTAACTACACAGATAGGATACCCGGTAATTGTAGACATAAATAGGCCTTTAGTATTTTTGAAAACAAAAGCTTGAGTCTTAAAAAAAATTTTAGCAAAAGAAGGGTTTTGCATTAATTTTCTTAAAAATTTAGGCATTGGGTTTTTTTTCTTTCGTATAGGATTAGATGTGGACATGGCTTAAATAATTATAGAATTAATTAAATATACACTAAATAAGTTAAAATAAAGTATTAAATAACGGACAACTGGGAGAAAAATGAATACATCTGATGATTTATATTTAGAGCAAATACCATTAGGTCCTATGGAAAACTTTGTCTATCTAATAGGCTCGTTAAATACTAGAGAAGTTTCTATTATAGACCCAGCCTGGGATATTGATTTTTTACTTAATCACTTAGAAGAAAAAAACCTAACACTAAAGTCTATTCTAGTAACCCATTACCATCAAGACCATGTTGGGGGTAATTTTGGGAGTCATGAAATCCAAGGTATAGCTGAAATACTTGAAAAAAATCCAGTAAAAATTTATGTAAATAAACATGAGGCAGAAGGCTTAACTAAAGTAACCGGAGTATCTAAGTCTGATATGATATTAGTAGATTCAGGGGATGATCTTCATATTGGAAATAATAAAATTGAATTTCTTCATACTCCTGGCCATACCCCAGGTTCTCAATGTTTTAAAGTCAATAATAATCTTGTCTCTGGCGACACACTTTTTATTCAAGGTTGTGGAAGAGTTGATTTACCTGGGTCTAATTCTGAAGATATGTATCATAGTTTAAAAAAATTAGCCTCTTTACCAGACGAGACAATCCTATTTCCAGGTCATAACTATAGTCATGAAAAAGAATCGACCATAAAAGAGGTAAAAAAAATGAATATTCATTTAAAGGTTCCAGATTTGGAATCTTGGAAGCAGTTTATGGGATAAAATTAACTTTTCTTTATAAACTCTAGGATTCTTTTAAATAGAGAATTCCCTTCTTTTAAGGAAGGAAAGTATTTATCTATAAGAATAAAGGGTAATCTAAAAAGAGGTCTAAATATTTTAATAATGTTTACTATAAAAATCATTCTAAATTGCCAAATATATTTTGGTAGAAACCTGATAAACATGAGACTAAACCTTTCTTCTGATAGGGTGATGAGCATGCTTTTAAATTTAAAATGATATAGATTTAATATAAACCATTTTGCAGAAGTCTTTAATTGATTATTGGTAATAAACTTAATTAAAATCTTTAAAATTTTACCATTGGATTGAGACCACCTTTCTTTTAAATCGCTATCTTCTAATAAAGAGTAAGTCTCTAGAGCTCCCACATGCCCCCTTTCATTAAGTTTTTTATTTAATTGATCAGAATGCCTTCTCCAATAAAGAATAGCATTGGTGTCTGTACCCGTAATTCCGAAAGGTAAAACTCTAAGGAAATGAGATAAATCTATATTCCTATCCCAACCTCCTGCATCAATAAGGTCTTTTGTTCTAAGCGTAAGCATGCCTCCAGGGACTCTATACATAGAGCCTTTGTTAATAAAATCTAATACTAAATCAATACCTGGCATATATCTGGGCCTTATATTAATTTTTTTATCTTGAAGCTCTGATTGGTTAATTCCTTTATCATCCATACTAATCGGCCTTCCCGAGGCAGTAATACAATCTGGATTTTCATGAAAAAGATTAACCATAGATTGAATATAATTTTCTGATAAAAGATCATCAAAGGACTTATAAAGAACAAACTGACCAGTAACCTTATCTTTAAGAGCTTTATTTAGAATATCTTTTAATGCCGAACCAGGATCTTCCCATGAAAAATGATTTTCTGTAAATTCTAAAACTTTGACTCTTTCATCCTTCTGAGAGGTTTTAAAAATAAAATCTTTTATATCTTCAGAAGCTCCATTATTTATTATTACAATTTCTAAATTATTGTAAGTTTGATTTATTAAAGACTCTAATCCAGGTTTAAAAAGATCTAATCTCCAAAAAACATCTGTTATTACTGTAAATAAGGGCTCTTGATTGTTTTGATCCATATCTTAATTAGAAGACAGTTCTTCTACCCTTTTCTTAAGCTGGTCATCTAGATTAGAATTTACATTAGGAAAATAGATATCTTCAGGGTGATTATCAATTGTACTAATAAGATTATGCCCTGTGCCTAATCTCTTTATGTTTACCTGATGGCCTATAATTTCCATCAAAAATTCTGCAAGTTCTGACAAAGTAAAAATTTTATTGGAAGAGATCTGATATTCACCCCTTTCAAGAGAGATGGAGTTTATTAAAGTGTGAACTATATCTCCGACTTCAGTTAGGTTTATTTGAATTTCATTTTCTGGGATAATTAATTGTTCCTTCTGAAGGATTTTTTTAATAAAAACATCCACTACTTTATCCCTTAAATCGTTTGAGCCAAATGAATCATAAAGATAAATATTAGTTAGATTTTTAGATATTTTTTTATACCATGTCAAGAATAGGTCCTTGCTCATGGAATAGATATTTTGCTGATCTTTTTTTAGGAGTTGCATATAACTAGAAGTGGTAATTAAATTAAAACTAGACACATCAATCTCTAATTTTTCAATTAGATTTGCAGGAAAGTAGAAATTAGAATTAATTAAATCTTCAATATCTCCAATATTCTTCGGGTTGGGATCATAGTTAGTAGCTAAATGAAATAAAGTGTTAGCTCTAAAGTTGCTCATTAAATCTTTAGAGAACTTTTCTTCTATTGGGACAGGATCATCTTGGTATATCTCTACTTGATTATTTCTTCTAAAATTTACAACGAAAGAATAATTATCTTGTAATAGTTTCAATAGATGACTACCTATAAAACCTGATAGACCAGTTGCATAGATAACTTTAGTCACTTAATCACCTCGAACCTT